>CACXHG010000179.1 GCA_902767355.1 uncultured Bacteroidia bacterium | reverse complement strand
TTGCCTATCATGTTGCCGTCAGGGTCGACCATAAAGAGCGTAGGGATGGCTCTTACTCCATATATTTTTGCGATGTCAGAGCCCTGGCCCCCTCCGGTGCGGGAATCGATGACGTGGATCCATGGCGTCTGGTCGTCTGCAACAGCCTTGCGCCAAGCGTCATTGTCGGTATCTATGGATATACCGACTATTTCCAGCCCCTTGTCTTTATATGCGGCATAAACCTCTTTTAAATGAGGCATGCTGGCTCGGCAAGGCCTGCACCACGATGCCCAGAAGTCGAGCAGAACATATTTGCCGCGCATATCCTCCAGGCTGACTCTGTCACCGGAAATACCTTCCAGATTAAAACCCGGAGCAACGGTGCCCTCGGCGGTTGCCTTGCGGGCAGCAATCTCGTCGGCGGCATTCTTGCCAAGAAAACTCTTCTGCACCCTTTCGGAGAACTTGGCAAAACCATCTTCGTACTGATCCAAGGGAGTGTCGCGATTAAACACATGATACATGAAAGCCGCCGCCTCCACATCCGTATTCTGCGCGAAGAATGCGTTCATCGCCTCCTTGAGGAGGGACTGGTACTCCGGGTCTTCCTTGTCTACTGCATCCCCCACTGCTTCCATAGCCCTCATAAAGTCGTTGTTGGGGCCGCCGACTATTTTACCGTCCTGCAGTTTGAGGGGACAATTTTCCAGGAAAAGGAAATAGCTCTGGGGCTTCTGCCCTTCCGGTACGACAATAAGCTGTCCCATAACAACCTCATCGGCTTTCCCGCTGATGCGGAATTTGCCGTCTGCAATTTGCACAGTGTCGCGCACCTCATCGCCTTCAGGGCTGCGATAGGCGAGCACGGCAATACCTTCGCTGCCGGGGCATTCCCCGCTTACAGTGTAGCCTTGCTGCCCGCCGCAGGCGCAAATGCCTGCAGCGAGGAGGTAAAGGCTTAGAATAAAGCTATTCTTCTTCATAACTGTTCGGGGTCAGGTTGGGGTTGTTGTCCCTTGCATTCATGGGGAAGGGGAATATCCACAGCGGGGAGTCGGGCTCCAGGGAATAGGAATAAGACTCGCCGGAGAGAAGGTTGAAGGTCTTGTTGAGAGTCTCCTTCATGTCGTCCAGCTGGTTCCAGCGCTTGCGCTCTATGAAGTTGTAGATGGAATACACATTCTCGCCGAGGGCGGTCTGCTTGAGGTGTTCGATGGCTGAGGCCTTGTCGTTGACCTTACCCTCAAGGGGCTCGTAAATCTCCGGGTCGATGCGTTTTGCGCGCACTGCATCCAGATACTTCATAGCTTCGGTGTAGTTTCCGGCGCGAATCTCGCACTCGGCCACTATCAGGTACTGCTGGGTGGTTTTCAAGCCGAACATATTCCAGCTTGCGCCGCGGTTAGTTCCCATACCGAAAACACACGGATATGGAATCTGGGCCGTACTCATTCCCATACCCATCATAGGGTTCATATTGAACATCATAATATCCAGCGGCACTCTTACCAGGGCGGCGTGACCGGCTTCGAGACGGCTCTCGCATTCAGGCGTACGCAGAAGGTTGAACTGGGGTTGTATATAAGTATGGAAAAGATCCTCCTCGCAGCTGAACGGAGCGCGGAAGAAGGTTTCGTAAACATTAAACGGAGGCATTACAGCGCTGATGGGCATCACGCGTGCGGGATCCCAATAATCGGTAATGGCATCGTTCACTTTGAGGGATTCTTTTGCCGCCGCCTCAGCCCCTTCATAGTCCTGCATCGCAATCAGTGCGAGGGCCTTGATTGCATAAGGGCAGGCCTTGCTCCAACGCATCTGGTTGAGGTTTTTCTCAGGGAGCGAATTGAGCTCGATGGCGGCGTTGCAGTCGGCCACAATCTGGTCATATACCCGTTTGACGGTCCATTTTTCCGGAGGGATGGAGATGTCCCAGTCGTCCATCAGATATACGATGCCGGGGTCGCTTTCTGCAGTGGCGGGATTGTAGGCCTTGGCGTATTTGTTTACCAGGATGAATTCTGCCCAGGCGCGCAGACACAGGGCCTCGGCCTTGATCTGATTCTTCTTGGCCTCGTCGCCGGTGGCAAAACCGACGGATGCCAGGATGGGGTTGGCAACCTTGCCCACAAATTCATACAGTTGCCTATATTCATCGTCGCTGGAGGTCAGTTCTGCCAGGCGCTTGACGTTGTCGCTGTCCCAGGTTATGACAATTGAGTTGCGGGTGGGGGTCGGTATCGAGATAAGATTGGCAATAGGACCAACGGTGCCTATCAGCAGGTCTCCGGGTAGTTGATACATATCAAAGCCCGTGGAGTAGAAGTCCCTATACTCTGTGTTGAGCAGCAGCTCCAGTTCGTCCGCAGTAGAGAGCATATTCATACCCTTGGGCTTGAGGTCGGTAAAGTCGGCGCAGGAAGCCAGCAGCAGGGCGGCAGCTAATATTGTAAATATCTTTTTCATAACGGTGCTGTCTTAGAAGTTGATGTGAAGACCGAAAATGTAAGAACTCCTCAAGGGGATGCCACCGGTTTCGGGGTCGAAAATGGCGTTGGGAGCATAGTAGCTCATCTCCTTTCCGGGGCGGAAGGCCGTCCAAACGGGAGGCAGGTTGTCTATCTGGAACTGGAGGTTGATGCGGTCAGCATTGATTGCACGCGCCCATTTCTCAGGCATCTCATAGCCAAAGACTATGTTGCGGATCTTGAGGAAGGAGGCGTTGCGCACGCAGATGTCGCTGTGCGCGGACTCTTGGGTGGCGCCATAGGCACCGACACTTGCATACTGGCCGATACCGGGGGTGTTGGTCTTGTTTTCCGGCGTCCAGGCATTGTTGAAGTAAGCGGGCAGGGCGCCGAGGCGGCCGATACCCAGCACGTCCTCTTCTGCAAGGGCGCGCATCTTATGACCGCCGTAGTATGCCATGAGAATGCTAAGGCTGAAGCCGTTCCATACGAAGCGGTTGTCCAGTCCGGCAATCACGATGGGTTCTGTCTGGCCCGAATAAACGAGGATATCCACGGGAGATCCGCCCACAGAAGTGCCTTTGGCGCGCTCGCCGGTTTCTTCATTGACCTTTCCGTACCACATTGTGGAGCCCCTGGTCTCTTCTGTGTCACTTATTCCGGCAAACTCATAACTCCAGATTGCGCTGGTTGGATAGTCTACTACGTAAGGGTTACTGAAGCGCTGGTATGCCTGGATTGCAGGGTTGTCAACATTGGTTATCTTGTTCTTGTTCACTGCAAAAGTCACGGTGCTGCTCCAGCCGAAGTCGCGGCGGTGGCGCTCACGGAACCAGTCGCCCACCAGCATCAGCTCAACGCCGTTGTTGGTCATATCGGCAGAGTTTACGAACATCTGGGTGAAACCGGTAGTGGGGTCGAGGGTCTTGTAAGAGAACAGGTCCAGGCCGGTTTTACGGTAATAATCCAGGGATCCGCGTATGCGGTTGTCCACAAAGGAAAAGTCCAGACCGGCGTTTATCGTGCGGGTCTGCTCCCATTTCAGATTGGGGTTGGCCGGACTCTCGATATAACCGTATGGCAGGCCGGTGAGGGTGTTGAGTTCGTCGCTCTTGGCAGTCATGTAGCTTGTGGCCCCCTGGTAGATGTTACCGGTTATACCGTAGCTCAGACGCAGCTTTAGGGTGTTGATCCAGCCGGAAGCCTTTGCAAAGTCTTCTTCGCCTATGTTCCAGGCAACGCCGGCAGACCAGAGCGGGCGGCCACGCAGCTTGACGTTCAAGCCATACACATCTGCATAATCCTTGCGGTAGGAGCCAAACACATTGTAGCGCCTGTCGTAGGTATAGGTAAAGTTGGCATAGGCGGATGCGTAGCGGTGGTGCTGCTCCATAATGGGGCTCAGGCTGCCGTCGATATACGGGTTGAAGACCATCTGCAAGGCAGGATATCCGCCGCCGGAAGATGTGGGGAGATAGGAAGGGCTGTTGGTCATCTTGCCCAGCTCGCCAAAATTCACCATCTGGGTGGCGGCGTTCTGCAGCTGGTCGTCATAGCCCAGCATCAGGCTGCGGGTGCCTGCATACAGTGTTTCGCGGAACTCAAGGCCGGCCAGAGCCACAATCTCATGCTTACCAAAGGTTTCTGAGTAGTTCAACTGGCCACGGGCGGTCCAGTAACGGCCGTCCATGTTGGTTACGTTGCGGTAACCGCCGGTTTCGGGAGTGTGATAGGTAATCATTCCCGTTTCCGGATCAATTTCCTTATAGGCGTTGTAGAACAGTTTTGACAGATAACTTTCCTGGTTTGCCTGCCAGTCGGTGGTGCGGTGGTCGGTCTCATACACGAACTGGGTGTTTGCGGTCAGGCCCTTGGCAATCTTGAAGAGCAGGTCGCCGTGGTAGCGCATATACTGGCGGGATGTATTCTGCACGTTGTTGTAGTATTCATCTACCAGGTTGACGCCAAGCTCCTTGAAGTTGCCGCCTTCTGTATTGTCGCGATACAAGTTGGTGTTGAGCAGTTTCACTGAGCCGTCTTCGTTGGTCAGAGACTCGTAGGCAGGATAGCTCCAGGGACCGTAAGTGGCGCTGGAGCCTTTGCTTCGCTGTTTGCCATAAATGCCGTTCACCGCAACGGTTGCGGTGAGCCAGGGGGCAACGTCGTAGGATCCCTTGTAGCTGATAGACATCTGCCTGTCAAAGGCATTGATCGTGCCCTCATTGTCGCTCAGGTAGTTTATCACAAAGTTGCTCTGGAATTTGTCGCTGCGGCTGCGCAGGGCAAGGTTGTACTGCTGCATAATCTGGCGACGGTACACAGCGTCGCCGAACTCCTTCGCAAAATTGTTGTTTGCCAGCGAATTGCAAATCTTGTCCACATCGCTCTGGGAATACTCTCCCTTTGCCTGCTTGTAGAAAGCGTATTCGATTGGCGATATGCGGTTGGTGAAATTTGCCAAGCTGTTCTCTATAGAAGTAATAGGGTCGGCTATCTCTTCCGGAGTGTTGAAGTAATACTGATAATAGTCTTTCTCCACCTTGACTTGCTGTGCGGGGGTCATATAGAAGTTGGCACCGTAGTCCAGGTTGCGCATCTGGTAGATTGTCAAGTTAGAAGAGAAATCCACGTCTATGCGTCCCTTCTCGCGGGCGCTCTTGGTGGTGATGACAATGATACCGTTGGAGGCGCGGGCACCGTAGATGGCAGCCGCTGCTGCATCCTTAAGCACGTTCACGCTCTCGATGTCGTAGGGGTTGAGGTCGTCGATGTCACCCTCTATAGGCAGGCCGTCCACAACCAGCAGAGGGCTGGCCTCTGCATACATAGAGCTCACACCGCGGATCTTGAGCTCACCGCCGTAGGTAGAAAGACCTGCTACGCGGCCCTCAAGGTTCTGGAGGATAGAGGGGCTGTAGCGCTCTTCTATAGTCTTGGAGCTGACGGTGGATATCGCACCTGTGACCTTGCGCTGCTGGATTTCCTGATAGCCGGTCACGACCGAGCCTTCCAGGAACATCTGGTCGGGCTTCATCTGGACATCCAGACTGGTGCGGCCGCCAAGGGCCTGAGTCACAGTCTCCATGCCCATAATGGCAACTTCGAATGTAGCGTTGTTGAGATCTTTGACATTGAGACTGTAGTTGCCATCGGCATCAGTGGTAGTGTAAGTCTTCTCTGTCAGGTTCTGAATGGTTGCTCCGGCAACAGGCTGCCCCTCGGAGTCGGTAATCCGGCCCTTGACAAGGGTCCCTTTGCCCTGTGCAGATGCAATCTGTACAGATACGAGCAACATAGTCAGCAATAAAACCGCTCCCTTGCGGAATTGTGTTCTCAAATAGTTGACTGACATAGTTTTGTTGGTTTAAAGATGATTATTTCATAAAGCAAAGAAAGCACATATTTACTAATCTTGTTGCGTTTTTTAATAGAAATACGCCCGTCTCGGCATAAAAAGTGCCGGAAGGCGGCCAATCTGGCTTATTTATAGGGACTTGTGTTCGTTATAAATCGAAACAAGGTGAAAGCGGCGGCTGAATTTTAGCAGTGCCGCATCAGCGGCATAGCGAAGCGCGCGCGGGGAGGCAGTAGAGATAGCCAGCGCGAAGCGGTAGGGGGAAATGAAATTGGGGGGCGTCAGCCCAGTGCGGAAGGTAGCAAGCGCCGTCGGGCGCTAGCGAAGCGCGCGCGGGGAGGCAGTAGAGATAGCCAGCGCGAAGCGGTAGGGGGAAATGAAATTGGGGGGCGTCAGCCCCCCTAATTATCAGTAGCGGGACCCAGGATTGAACTGGGGACCTCATGATTATGAATCATGCGCTCTAACCAGCTGAGCTATCCCGCCAAGTGGAGTGCAAAGGTAATCGAATTTTCGAATACGCCAAAATTATTCTCTGATGACCTTGACTTCGCCGCCAAGACCTATCTTGATAATCTGGGAAGAAGCGCCGGTAGCCCCCTCTTCCAGAGAAGGTTCCACTATGTGGTCCACGCCTTCGAGAATGTCGGCGCTGATTTCGGCAAAGCACGACGGCGTCTCTTGGCCCGAGATGTTTGCGCTGGTAGAGACAACCGGCCGGCCGAAGGCGCGTATCATCTCGCGGCAGAAGTCGTTCTGCGGGATGCGGATGGCCACGCTGCCGTCCTCCGCTATCACCTTGGGCGACAGCCCTATGCCCTCGGGATAGATGATGGTCATTGGCTTGTCGTTAATCTCCAGAAGGGTCAACGCCATGTCGGGTATCTTGCGCACGTATTTGCAGAGCATGTCCTGGTCGCTCACCAGAATAATCAGCGACTTGGAGTCTTCTCTCTGTTTGAGGGCAAACACACGAGCCACCGCGTCGCTGTCGGTGGCGTCGCAGCCAAGGCCCCATACCGTATCGGTGGGGTAGAGTATCAGGCTGCCTTCCCGCAAAGCCTTCGCCGCCGCAATGGCTTCATATTTAAGTTCTTCGTCCATGGTTTAGAAATATATTAATGTGCTCACAGGATAGTGGTCGGAGAAGGGAACGCGGTTTACGGTGGTGCGGTCGCAGGTCACGTTTTCCGGTACCAGGATATAATCTATGCGCAGCAGCGGCCAGAGCACCGAGAATGTGGCGCCCATGCCGCTTCCGCCGTCGGCAAAACTGTCTTTGTGGCCGGCAGCCAGGCGGTGGTAGGTATATGACATCGGAGTGTCGTTGAAGTCGCCGCAAATCATAGAGGGGATGGTGCAGGCGGCAATATGGTCGTGGACCATGGCTACCTGGCCGCTGCGCTGCAGATTTCTCTGTGCGAGGTTCTCGTGCACTGTCTTGACTTCGTCGGTGAACTGGCCCTTCTGGGACATTTTCTTGATGATGTTGGTGAAAGACAGGGCGTTGGACTGCAGGTGGCAGTTATACACGCGCACCTCGTGGTCGCCTACGCGCAAGTCGCACCAGATGCACATATTGGTGCTCTTCTCAAACGAAATAGTCCCGCTGTCGGTGATGGGGTAGCGGCTGAGGGTGATGTTGCCGGAGTATTTGCTGCCGTGGCGGAAAGAGTGATAGCGGTAGGGCAGATACTTGATCACGCGCTCCAGGGCAGAGGTGTCTGCAATCTGGAACTCCTGCAGGCAGAGTACATCCGGCGCCTCGCGGGCGGCGAACTCGCTTATCTTGCTCAGGGCCTGGGCGGCGTTCATGCCCTTGGCGGCAGCCTCGAAACGCCCTACGTTGTAGGTCATTACCTTGACTTCGTCGCCGAAGACGCTCTTCTCCTCTCCGCCGAATTTCACAAACCTGTCGGCAAACAGCAGCGTCGGCAGCAGGGCCACCAGGCTCACTACCAGATATTTTTTCATGTGGAGCAGGCCCACAATCAGCAGGCCCACGTTGAGCAGGAATATCGGGATGAAATACAGGCCGAAGAAGTATGGCAGCGACATGAATGCCGGGTCGATGAAGACAGACAGATAGGATATGCACAGTGCCAGGGCGCTGATTGCCACCAGCACCCGGAACAATATCTGCCACACGCTCAGACCGTGCTCCGTCTGCTTCTTGTACCAGGTCTTGTTGCGCTTGGGCTTCTCTTCTTTCGGATAGTGTATCTTGGCCATATTATTCCCTGTACATTTCTCCCGTCTTCTTCCAGTATAAAATCAGCAACAGGCCGAACAGCATGCCGCCAAGATGCGCGAAATGCGCGATGTTACCGCCCATGCCGGTCAGGCCGGTGACCAGCTCTATGGCTCCGAAAATAATCACGAACCACTTGGCGGTGAGGCGTATGGGCGGGAAAATGAGCTGCAGCTCGCTCTCGGGCCAGAGCATTCCGTAGCCCAGCAGCACGCCGTAGATGGCGCCCGAAGCTCCCACGGTGGGGGTCATCAGCGCAGTCTGGGCGGCGGCGGTTTTGCCAACTGCCAGCCAGTGGGCTACCTGCCAGTGTATCACAAGATTGTGGCACAGCGCCGCGCCCAGCCCGGTGACGAAGTAGAAAAGCAGGAACTTCTTGCTGCCCCAGGTGCGTTCCAGCGGCGTACCGAAAATCAGGAGCGTGTACATATTGAAAAACAGATGCCAGAAGCCGCCGTGCATGAACATGTGGGTGACAAGCTGCCAGTGCCGGTACATGGGCGATTCGAAGGCGAACAGAGAGAATAGGGAATACATCCTGTCTCCGGTCAGCGCGGTGAATATCAGCACTATGACGTTGATGACAATCAGATTGCGGGTTACCGGCGGTATCGAATAGTAGAAATCTCTGAATCTGTTCATAGTTTTCTCTCCAGTTCTTCTTTAGAAATAAATGCGATGCATCTTGTTGCAAGGTCTGCGCCATAGGTGGCCCGCAGCACCAGCACCTGGTCTGCCAGCATGCCGGCCTGCACGGCGTTGAGCCTGTGCGAGAGCTTTCTGGCTGCGGCTTTCGAAAGGGTGGCGGCCTGCGAGCGCAGGATTTCTTCGGTGGACGTTTCGTCCAGCGAGGCTGCCAGATTGTCCATAGCCTCCTTGAGCGCCGCCTCGTCGTCGGGGAACCCGTCCGGCACAGCATACACTATGACTGTGTTGTCTCCGAAGTCGCGCACGTCAAAGCCCAGCTGCGTCAGGCGGTCGATGTGCTCCAGTATGATCGAGTAGATATTGCTGCCCAGCACCACCTGCTGCGGATAGAGCGAGCGCTGCGAGATAAACTTCTCCTGCGAGAGAAATTCGTAATATTTGTGATAGAGTATGGCTTCCTGCGCCTTCTGGATGCCAATCACGGCCAGCGAATCCTTGACCGGAAACAGTATCAGCCCGTCCATGACGACAATGTTGCTGCCGGCGGGTGCATCCTCTTCCAGAAGAGGGCCGTAGCCGGCATTGGGGGCGGTGAAGCGGCCGTCGCCGCCGTCTTCTTTTTCCAGCTGCGGGAAAAGCGGGCTGTAGTCCATCCTGGCCGGGCGGGAGTATCCGCCGCCGTAGCTGCCGCCGCCGAAGCTTCCTGAGCCGTAGCCTCCCTGCGGCGCCGAATCCTGCGCGGGACGCTCCAGAGGCGGGAAATCCAGCACCTCGCCCGATTCGAAATCTATGGCTGGGGTGAAGGCGTTGCGCCCGAGAGATGCGCGCACACATGCAGAAAGTATCTCAAAAATGATATGCTCTTCGGTGAATTTCACCTCTGTCTTTTGCGGGTGGATATTTACATCCACCTCTGTCGGGTCGCACTCCAGAAAAATGAAGTACGACGGGATGTAGCCCTCGCGCACCAAATTCTCATAGGGCTTGCACACCGCCTTGTGCAGAAAAGGCGAGCGGAAGTAGCGCCCGTTGATAAAGAAATACTGGTTGCCGGGCGTCTTGCGGGCATCCACAGGGCTGCCTATGTAGCCGGATATCCTGACGAGGTCGGTCTCGGTGGCGATATCCACCAGTTCACCGGCCAGTTCGCGGCCGCAGATGTCGCTTATGCGCTGCTTCAGGCTGGCGGCGGGCCGGATGTTATAGATGTCTTTCCCGTTGTGCCGCAGGCTGAAAGCCACCTGCGGGTGCGACACCGCCACGCGGGTGAATTCCTGCTCTATATGGCGCATTTCGGCCGCGTCGGACTTGAGGAACTTGCGGCGCGCCGGCACATTGTAGAAGATGTTGCTGACGGCTATGTTGCAGCCCTTCGGGCAGGCTACGGGCTTGGTAGAGAGTATCTTGGAGTCGGCGGCCTCTATCTGGACGCCGGCGGTGTCCTGCTCGCGCCGGGTTTTGAGAATCACCTGCGCCACCGCGGCAATCGAAGCCAGCGCCTCGCCGCGGAAGCCGTAGGTAAGTATCGATTCCAGGTCTTCGGCAGAGGCGATTTTGCTGGTGGCGTGCCGCTCAAAGCACAGCGAGGCGTCTTCCGGGCTCATGCCGCAGCCGTCGTCTATGACCTGTATCAGGGTCCTGCCGGCGTCCAGCACGCTCACCGAAATACCGGTGCTGCCGGCGTCGATGCTGTTCTCCATGAGCTCCTTCACTACCGACGCGGGCCGCCCCACGACCTCTCCGGCCGCTATCAGGTTGGCTATGTTGCTGGGCAGAACCTTGATCATATCCGGATTATCTGACAAGTTCTACAAGCCCCTGGCTCAGGTAATAAGCCACCAGCACGGCTGCCAGCACCGTGATGATTGCGATAACGGTCCTGATCGGAGAGCGCTTGGTCTCGGTGCCGATGCGGTCTGCCGTGCTCTGCCGGTAGGCGCTGCGAATATACTGGCCGGGGATATAATTGCCGCTGCGGGATGTGCCGGCCGGCTGGCCTTCTATCACCTCCTTGACTTCGCTGTAAGTGGCCACATCCTTCAGGTCCTCTGCGGCCTGGCTGGCAGAGACCTTGTCGTCTCCGGGGTATTGCTTGCCATATTTGGCATACAGTTCTTTCAGGCGCTCCTTGTGCTCATTGTAATAGCGTGGCTGGTAGTTGAATACCTTGTGTTGGGGTCTCGGGAAAAAAGTGATGGCCATAGCGGTTTTGTTTAATTCAAGCAAAGGTAATAAATTTGTTGTATGAATTGTGAATTGAGAATAGGAAACGGCTACGATGTACACCGCCTCGCTCCGGGGCTCAAACTTACCCTCGGGGGCCTGGAAATAGCGCACAGCAAGGGCTGCGTGGCGCACTCCGACGGCGACGTGCTTATCCACGCCCTGTGCGACGCCCTGCTGGGGGCGCTGGCCATGGGCGACATCGGCCATCATTTTCCCGACACCAGCAGCGAATTCAAGGGCATCGACAGCAAAATCCTGCTGAAGCGGACCTACGACATGATACTTGGCAGGGGGTATTCCCTTGTAAATGCAGATCTTACCCTGTTGCTGCAGGCGCCCAAGGTTGCGCCGTACATAGAGCAGATGCGCTCTACGCTCGCCTCCGTGATGGGCGTCGGCGTGGATGCGGTGTCAGTAAAGGCCACGACAGAGGAGCGGCTGGGGTTCACCGGCCGTGAAGAGGGGGTCGCAGCCTACGCCGTGGTGCTGCTGGCAAAAAACTGATCAGTCTTTCTCTTCTCCGTAGCGGAGCT
The DNA here is from genome assembly GCA_902767355.1 of uncultured Bacteroidia bacterium. GTDB lineage: Bacteria > Bacteroidota > Bacteroidia > Bacteroidales > UBA932 > Equibacterium. The sequence continues at coordinate 15,591 of CACXHG010000179.1, read as the reverse complement.
CTGAATTCTCCATGGCCTGGGAACTGTGGCCCTTGGGGGCTTTCTCCACGTAGCGCTCATCGACGTCGGTGCGCATGATCACGGGCTGGGGTTCGTCGTCGTCCGAGGAGTCATCGTCGTCCTTGTCGTCGTCGGGGAGCTCGATCTGGCGGTAGCGCTTCTGGCGGCGCTCCCAGCGCTCGCGGGCATACTGCTGCATGTCGCTCACCTCGTCCATCTCGTCTATGATTTCAAGCCCGAAAATGGTCTCTATGATATCCTCCAGGGTGATGATGCCGCAGAAGCAGCCGTACTCGTCTATGATAAGGCCGATCTGCTCCTTGTTCTTGAGCAGCTGCTCCCAGATGTCGCTTATGGCGACCTCTTCGTTGAAGAGTGTTATGTCGCGCTTAATGTCGCCCAGACGCACTTTGAACTGGTCGCCGGCCAGCATTTCCAGCGCTTCGCTGCGCAGTATGTAGCCGGTGATGTATTCCGGGCTGTCGGCATACACGGGGATGCGGGAGTGGTGGTTGAAGGCGGGGTCCTTGTAGAACTGCAGCAGGGTCATCTTCTCCGGTGCGATGGCTGCCACCACACGCGGGGTCATAACGTCGTAGGCCTTGACGTCGTCCAGCTTTATGATGTTCTGGATAATCTTATTCTCACTTTTCTCGAACACACCCTCTTCTTCGCCTATGTTGGCCATTGCCGACACCTCTTCGCGGCTGACTGTCTGCTCGTCTTCGTCGCTGCCGACCAGGCGGGTAATCCACTCGGCTATAATCACCAGAGGGTAGGTTATCACTATCAGCACGCTGATGGCGCGGGCTGCGAAACCGGTCAGGCTGCGCCACTTGCTGGCTCCGATGGTCTTGGGGATGATTTCAGAAAAAATGAGTATCAGCACGGTCATCACGGCCGACACTATGCCCACGGCAGAGCTGCCGAAGAGCTTGGCTGCGATACCGCCGATGATCGCGGCGCCCATGGTGTTGGCTATGGTGTTGAGCACCAGTATCGCGGCCAGCGGCCGGTCGATGTCGGTCTTGTATTTTTTAAGCAGCGCTGCGCTTTTGCTGCCCTCGTCCTCTTTCATGGTCAGATATGAAATGGGCGTGGACATAAGCGTCGCCTCCAGTATGGAACACATAAAGGAGAGCAGGATAGTCAGTATTATGGCAAGGACAAAAGCGGTCATCTGTACAAAAAAATCAGTTTATTCGAGGCTCCATTCGCTGCCCTCTTTGGTGTCCTTGACGCGGATGCCGAGTTTTGCAAGGTCGTCGCGAAGGGCGTCGCACTTGGCCCAGTCCTTCTGGGAGCGGGCCTGCTGGCGTTCCTTGAGAATGATGTCCATAAGCCCGCCTATAGTGGCCGCGTCTGCGCCGGAGGCCTGCTCGTCCTGCAGTCCGAGTATGCCGGTGAGCACATCCTTGAAGATCTTCTGCAGCAGCACCTTGCCTGCCATGTTTATCTGCAGCGACTTGTCTTTGATCTTGTTGACCACATTGACCGCCTCGAAAACGTATGACAATGCAACGGGGGTGTTGAGGTCGTCGCAGAGCGAGTCGTAAATATCCTCGTAGAGCTTGGCGACGCCTGCATCGGAAGCCTTCTCGTCGGTGGCGATGCCGTCTGTGTCGCGCACGGCCTGGAAGAGCTTCTTGAGGCCCTTCTCGGCTGCCTGAAGCGCTTCGTTGCTGAAATCCAGAGTGCTGCGATAGTGAGCCTGGAGTATGAAGAAGCGTATCGTCATGGGGCTGTAGGCCTTCTGCAGCAGCGGATGCTTTCCGGTGAAGAGTTCTTCCAGCGTGATGAAGTTGCCGTAGCTCTTGCCCATCTTCTTGCCGTTGATGGTAATCATATTGTTGTGGATCCAATAGTGGACACCACCACGCCCGCGGGCGGCGGTATTCTGGGCCAACTCACACTCGTGGTGGGGGAACATAAGGTCCATCCCGCCGCCGTGGATGTCAAACTCTTCTCCCAGATACTTGGCGCTCATTGCCGAGCACTCCAGATGCCAGCCCGGGAAACCTTCGCTCCAGGGGGACGGCCAGTGCATGATGTGTTCCGGCGCAGCCTTCTTCCAAAGGGCGAAATCGTAGGGCGAATGCTTGTCGCTCTGCCCGTCCAGCTCGCGGGTGTTGGATATCATCTCGCCAAGCTCACGGCCGGAGAGCACGCCGTATTTGAAATCCTTGTTGTATTTCTCAACGTCGAAATATACGCTGCCGTTGCTGATATAGGCATAGCCGTGCTCCAGTATCTTCTCTATCAGGGCAATCTGCTCGATGATGTGCCCGGAGGCACGAGGCTCGATGGAGGGGGGATTGACGCCAAGCGCCTTCATGGCCTCTTCATAGCGTATGGTGTAATATTGCACCACCTCCATGGGCTCCAGCTGTTCCAGCCGGGCCTTTTTGGCTATCTTGTCCTCCCCCTCATCGGCGTCGTTTTCCAGGTGCCCCACATCTGTAATGTTGCGCACATAGCGGACTTTGTAGCCCAGATTGCGCAGCAGCCGCACCAGCACGTCGTAGGTAATGCCGGGACGCGCGTGGCCCAGGTGGGCGTCGCCATAGACTGTCGGACCGCAGACATAAATTCCTACGTGACCCTCGTGAATGGGCTTGAAAAGTTCTTTAAGCCGGGATGCGGTGTTGTACAGATAAATGGCTCTTGACATATATTGCTCGCAATTTGTTACAAACTGCAAATTTAACTGCTTTTTGTCAAAAGACAAAACTGCAAAGGCCCGGCAACGGCAGCGAGCCGGGAGTGCACTCAGCGGTAAACACCGGGGGCCATTATCTGTTCAGCCTGCTCCTTGCAGACTTCGCAATGGTTTGCCGTAATCTCCGAAAAGTACTTTTCTTCTCCGTCGGGGCCCCTATACTTTGTGTTTCGGATACGGCCGTACAGGTGCACTTCAACCCCTTTCCTTATGCCCTCCAGGTCAGGTGAGCCTTTGCCCTGCCACACTGCCACATTGTGCCAGGTGGTCTCTTCGTGCAGACCGCCGTTGCGGTCTCTGAATTGTTCTTTTGTCGCCACAGGGAATCTCGCATTCCGCTTTTCTCCCACCAATGTGATTCTCGGGTCGGCGCCTACGCGTCCGAGGATCTCCACACGATTGATTGTCAATCTTTCCATAATGATAAGTTTAATAAAGTAAAATTTGGCTTACGCTTTTGGCTGCAAATAAAGCCTGCCGGATGGCCGATAACCATAATGGAGACGTTTATACCCGTTTATAAACGTTTAACGGCAGTTTTACGTTTTTAAAATCGTTAAAATCTCGGCCGAAATGCAGGTTTTTTCTGTCTGGCGGCTGCCCGCAGGCGTATATTTGCAGAGGAAGAACTAGAGTAGTATGGAAAGATTTTGCAGGGAATGCGGCACCCCTCTGGCCGGCCGCAGCGACAAACTGTTCTGCAGCGACGACTGCCGCACATTGTTTCACAACCGGCGCTACGACGCCGCCAGGGTGCCCACGGGAGAGGTCAACCGCATTCTGCGCTACAACCGGAGTCTGCTGGAGAGACTCTGTGAGTCCGGCGTCAGCAGCCTGCGGCTCTCCGACGAGCGGCTTCTGGGCTTTAACATACGCTATTTCACGTCGGTGGAGCGCCGCGGACTTCGCCCGTCGGAGTACGGTTGCTATGAATTCAGCTACCGTTTGGCGCACGGCCGCATGTACGCAATCAAGAAGGCCGGAAGCTGATGGCAATAGTTTTCGTAAATTAGCAGCCCAAAACGACCATGATGACAGCAGAAAAAGATATTTTCGAGAGCAATCCGCTCCTGGCGCCGTCTCCCAATCCCTTTGGCGCGCCGGCATTCGACCGGATAAAACCGGACCACTACGAGCCTGCATTCGCAGCTGCAATAGACCGGGCCAAGGCAGAGGTAGATGCCATTTGCAGCAATACCGAGCCCCCGACTTTTGCCAATACCATAGAGGCGCTGGAGCGTTCCGGCGAGGCCCTGGAGAGGGAGTCTTCCGTTTTCTTCAACCTGAACGAAGCCTGTACCGACGATCGCATGCACGCAATCGCCGAGGCGGTGTCGCCAAAGCTGACCGGCTACAGCATGTATGTACGCCTGAATCCGGTATTGTTCGACAGGATCAAAGCCGTGTATGACAAGCGGGAAAGTCTTAGCCTTGACCCGGAGCAGGCCCGGCTCCTGGAAGAGACCTACAAGTCGTTCAAGCGCGGCGGGGCGCAGCTCGCCGGGGAAGACAAGGCCCTCTACAGCCAAATGCAGGAGCAGCTGCAACTGGCCTCCCTGGCCTTCGACAAGAATGCCCTCGATGCCACGAATGCATATACACTGGAGATAAGCGATGAGGCGCAGCTGCAGGGGATGCCGCAATATGCCATAGACGCGGCAGCAGAAGAGGCCCGGCAGCGCGGACTTCAGGGGTGGGTATTTACCCTTCAGGCGCCCAGCTACAGTGCCTTTATGGCCTACAGCGGCAACCGGCAGCAGCGCCGGGATATGTGGATGGCCTACAATACCCGCGCCCTTCTGGGCGAATATGACAACAGCCGGAATATCAAGGATATAATCTCTCTCAGGGAGCGTTCGGCCCGCATATTGGGCTATGAATCCTACGCTTCGTATGCCCTGGAAGAGCGTATGGCCAAGAATCCCGCCACGGTCAACGCTTTTCTTGCCGACCTGATGGCCAAGACCAGGCCGTTTGCCACAAAGGAGATGCGGCAGCTTGCCGGATATGCCTCGTCTAAAGGGTTCACCGAGAGCATCATGCCGTGGGATTTTGCCTATTGGAGCCGTCGCCAGAAAGAAGAGTTGTTCGATATAACGACAGAGTTGCTCAAGCCCTACTTCGAGCTGGGCAAGGTGGTCAAAGCTGTCCTGGGGCTGGCCACGACCCTCTATGGCATCGAGTTTAAAAAGCGCGGGGATATCCCTGTGTATCACCCGGATGTGGAGGTGTATCAGGTAAATGACGGCGAGCGCTTCATGGGGTTGCTGTATATGGACTTCTTCCCCCGCGAGAGCAAGCGTTCAGGAGCCTGGATGACCAATTTCCGCGAGCAAAGTTGCGTCGGCGGCGAGCAGCGCCGCCCGTTCGTGTCCCTGGTGACCAATTTCACCAAGCCGGTGGGGGACACCCCTTCGCTGCTGACTTTCGGCGAGGTGACGACCCTGCTGCACGAGTTTGGGCACGGCCTCCACTCCCTGCTTTCGGAAGGAACCTACGCCAGCCTGACCGGCACCAATGTGACCCGCGACTTTGTGGAACTGCCTTCGCAGCTGATGGAGAACTGGGCTTATGAAAAAGAGTTTCTGGATTCATTTGCAAGGCATTACCAGACAGGTGAGACAATCCCGCAGGAGTATATAGAGAGGATTGTCGCGGCCAAGAACTACCAGGCCGGCTATGCAAGTGTGCGTCAGTTGCAGTTCGGACTGCTGGATATGGCATGGCACAGCGGAGAGCAGATTCCGGATGTGGGAGTAGCCGAGTTCGAGGCCGCCGTGACGGGGCCGAATGCGGTTGTCCCCATAATTGCCGGCACGGCCATGTCCACATCTTTCACCCATATTTTTTCCGGGGGCTATGCTGCCGGATATTACTCCTATAAATGGGCAGAAGTACTTGCGGCAGACGCATTTGCCTTCTTCAAACAGACTGGCATTTTCAACCGCGCTACCGCTGCGTCTTTCCGTAGGGAGGTCCTCAGCCGAGGCGATATAGAGGATGCCGATGTGCTGTACCGCAACTGGCGTGGCCGCGACGCCCGCCCAGAAGCCTTGCTGGAGGCGGACGGCTTGGTAGAGAAGGCAGGCTAATTCAGCCAGAGCGACGGATTTTGTTTGGTGTTCCCCTTCCAGATCTGGAAATGGAGCTGTGACGAGTCGTCGTCGGCAGCTTCCAGCTTGCCCAGGGTTTCCCCGGCTTTGACCTTCTGGCCCGATTTCACTCTGGCAGAGGCAAGCTTGCAGTAGAAGGTGAAATATTCTCCGTGCTGCACCAGCACGCAATGCCCGTAGCCGGGCATGATCATAATCTGCTTCACGATGCCATCGAACACGCACTTTACCTCGCTGCCCTTTTGGGTGGTGATGGTGATGCCGTTGTTGGCTGGAAGCGTAATGTTCTTGTAGATAGGGTGTTTCTGGACTCCGAACCGCTCGGTGACGACGCCCCTCACGGGCCAGGGGATTTTGCCCTTGTTCTGCTCGAAGCGGCCGGATACGCTGTAGTCTATCTTGTCTTTCTTTGTAAGCTCTTTGCCCACAGCGCGTTGCACTTCTCTGTTGAGGCGCTCCATCTCCTTGCGCTTGCGGTCCAGCTCGGCTTTGTATTTTTTTTTGTCTTTGGCAAGGGTATTTACGACAGCCTGGGTCTTTTTCTCTTCGTTCTTGAGCGCAGTGTATTCCTTCTCGCGCTCCCGCTTGAGTTCGCCGGCCTGGTTGTACATCTGGGTAAGTTGTGCCTTCTCTTGTGTCAGGGAATCTTTGACGGCCATTATCTCCTTGGCATTCAGGGACATTGTCTGAGACAGATTCCTCAGGTAAGAAAAGCGGCGGTAGCCCTGCCCGAGATTTTCGCTGGAGAGCAGGTGCATGAGCCAGATGCGGCTGTCGCGGTTCTTGTAGGTGTTGTAAACAAGATTCGAATAGTACTGCTGGAGGGTGTCCAGGCGTGCCTGAAGCGAGCTTATTTCCAGGTCTTTCTGATATATCTGCCCGTTCAGGTCGCGTATGGCGACGTCGGATTCTTCTACCAGTTTCTTGCGGCTGGCGCTTTTTTCTTGGAGCAGCAGCAACTGATTATAGGAGGCTTTATGCTTGCTGGAGGCAGCTTTCAGCTCGTTGTCTATGAATTTGATCTCTTCTTTCAGCCGGGCGATGGAGGCCTTCTTGCCCGAGTCTTGGGCAAGAAGCGGCTGGCCGCAGCTCAGGGCAGCCGCCAGCGCCACGGTCAGTATGAAGAATCTTTTCACTCTCCCAATTGTTTGGCCTGTTTGTCATATACGGCAGCCAAATCGTTCTCGCCCAGGGCTTTGAGCACGGTGGCATAGTGCCTTAAGATCACGCCGCTCTCCTTGCCGCCGTGTATCATCGCATGTTTGAAGATGGCCTTGGCCTCCAGATCCTGCCCCATCAGGTGCAGAATCCAGGCGTAGGTGTCCAGATAGGTGGCATTGTCGGGCTCCTTCTCTATGGTGATGCGGCTCATGTCGCGCGCCTTCTTGAGGTCCTTGGGAATCTTGGTCACAGGGGCGCTGTAGCGCTCGCTTATGTAGTAGGCGTAGTTGTTCAGCACCGGAGCATACTTGTCGTCTATCTTCAAAGCCTTGTCGTAGTAGGCAAAAGCGATCTTCTGGTCCCCTTTGACATGATACAGGTCTCCCAGGGCGCTGAAGATGCCAAGTTGCATCTGACTGCCCTTCTCGGCTCCGTCGAGGGCTTTCTTGTAATCCTCTATGGCACCGTCCAGATCGCCGGACTGCCAGAGGCTCATGGCGCGCAGTTGCAGCAGGTCGATATTGCCCGGAAAGCGCTGCAGGGCAACGCTTGCGCTGGAAATGGCCCCGGCGTAGTCGCTGCTGTAAAACTGCATGAGCGGGTAGGAAAAACTCAGATTGAAGCTCTCAGGATAATTCTCGGCATTGCGGCGGGCCATCTCGAGAGCCTGGTCCACCTGCCCGCGCTGATAAAGATAAGTGCTTGTAAGCGAGCACACAGACGAGTCGGCCGGCGCCGAAGCGTAGAGGGCCATCATCATGGTGTCCACCTGCGGGGCGAAGGTATATACAAACTGCTGCTGACCAAGCACGTCGGCCATGTATTCAACTTTTGCCTGAGGCTGGATGTCGGGATTGCCCAGGAAGGGGAGGATGTTTTCGAAATACAGGTCGTACTGGCCCATCGCCCTGTGTATATGGGCTTTGCCATATAAGGCTTCGGTGTCGAAAGGATTGGCGGCCAGGGCTTCGTCGTAATACTTGATCGCCTCCTGATTGTTGAAGGTCGCGGCGTTGTACTGCGCCAGAAAGCATGCCGCCCTGGGGGAGCGGGTCTGGTTGAAGTACTGCAGCATGAAGTCGTAAGCCTCCTGATGCTTGTTCTGGGCCATCAGCATGTCGGCCCGGATGGATGCCAGTATGTCGGAGGGGCCGACCTTGGCCTCGACCTTGTCTATGGCGTCCATAGCCTTGTCGTACTGCTTGGAGGCGGCATATACGCCTATCAGGTCGGAATACAGATTGGTCTTCTTGGGATGGTCGGCCAGCAGTTTCTCCAGGATTTCGGCGGCCTGCTCGCTTTTGCCCTGCGCCATGTAGTCCTGAGCCAGGGCGTAGTTGTACCAATAGTTGTCGCCGTCCAGTTCCACCGCCTTCTTGAGCATATTCGTGGCTGCGGCAGTGTCGCGCAGCATGGTGTGCAGATAGTAATATGCGGCGTCGTTGTCGGGTTCCTGGGCCACGACTTTCTTGAACTGGTTATAGGCGCCCCTGACGTCATTCTTGTAATAAAGGCGTATGGCTTCCAGAAAGGCTTCGGACTGTGCGTTTGCCATGAAGGAAGCGGTCAGGGCGCATAAAAATGCAAATATGAATTTAATCCGTCTCATTGTTTTCTTTAATGCTCTTGCTTTATCCGGGACATCGCGTGGTCGAGCGTGGTGAACATATTGGTCTCGAAAGAATCCTTATAACTGCTGGAGTTGCAAAGTATTACGCCGTTTATGCCCGTCTTGCCGCGGACCCAGAGGGTCTTGGTGCCGGAGAGGCTGCCGGTGTGGTAGGCCGCCCAGTCGTTCATCGTGTAATGCTCTATCCACCAGCCGAAGCCATAGCCTGCCTTGCCGCCAGGGCTGGTGTAATTGGTGTACATTGCGTCCAGCCACTCTCTGCCAAGGATGTCAGCCTTGACGCTGCCGTAGTCGATGGCCGTAAGAATGCGCGCCAGATCCACTGCAGAGGCGGTCAGGCCACCGCAGGCGGCGGATATTTCCATATTGTTGTCATAGGGGTAGCCGCCGTCCTGGGAGTAGAATATGCATTCGTTGGCCCGTTTGCCGCTGCGGGGTGTTTTGGATACCCAGATGTCACCGGCTCCGGCCTTTGCTGTAATCTCTCTCATATATGTCTCGTAGCTCTTGACCGAGATTTGCTCAATTATCAGGCCAAGAATGCAGTATCCCATGTTGTAATACGAATAGTAGGTACCAGGGCTATAGGCGAGATTGACATTCTTGAGCAGATATTCGACCCGCTGCCGCACGCTTTTCCCATAGAAACGGCTGTCGCCCGTATAGATAGGGTCCGTGCCGCCGGTGCAGTAGTTTGTCCAGCCGCTGCGGTGGGTCAGCAGGTCCCGCACCCTGATATCGTCGGCCCATTTGACATGGTCGCCCGGGAACAGGTCCGACAGGACCCCTCCGGGAGCAAAAACCTTGTCGTCCAGGCTCAGCTTCCCTTCCTGGCACAGGCTGAGGATGCAGATGGCCGTGATGCTCTTGCTCACGCTGGCCAGGCGGAAAAGATGCTCCGGGGTGCAGTACACCAGATGTCCGGCCTCGGCCTCTGCCAGGCCATACCCGGCCTTATAAACAATCTCTTCTCCCTTTGTGAGGGCGAGCCCCACTGCCGGGATGTTATAGTTGGACATGAAGTCGTAAACCTTGTTGTCGACAGACGGGTCCCCCTTGCGGGAAATGACCAGATATTCGGTGGAGTGCTCTCCGTCTTCGGCCACCACAGTCACACTGTTGCACCTGGTGAAGTCCAGGGCGGTCCTGCCGCTGATGATTTCCTTATCTTCAGAAAAAACTTTGGCCTGTTTGCTCACCTCGAAGGCTCCGACCATATTCGCCATATCGGCGCCATCGGGAAAAGTGATCAGCAGCAGTCTGAAACCGCGGATAGACCGCGGGATTACCGACAATGTCGCATCGAGCGACGGGTTTGAAGAGCTGAAAAAGCGGACGGCCGCGAGCTCGCACTCCGTGGACTTGGGGCCGGCAGGCCGCTTCCCTGCCTGGACCACGGAGATAAGCCTGGAGACAGCTCCGGAGACGATGGCTATTTCGCCGCTGCGGGCCTCTTCGCCCGGGTTGGCCTGGCAAGTGATATTCAACGTCACGACATCGGATGCGCCGCTGCCGCTTGCCGGGTCGACACTTATCCAGGAAACGCTTGGCGTGGCAGTCCATTCCAAGGTGCTGATGAAACTGACCGAGCCGCCGGGGACATCTTCCGTAATGCTGATGTCAGACGGCCCTATGATGCTGATTGCCGCCTCTACGGCGGGTTCCGGCTGTGGAACCGGCTCCGGCTTGCACTGCCAGAGCAGCAGGCCGGCGGCAAAAATCAGGATATATCGAAGTGTTTTCATCATTTTACAAATTTACGATAATTCTTTTCAATGAAATTCAATCCATAGTTTTTTTTGAAATCATGTTTGATGTTTTTGAATACGTAAATATTTGATATTATGGAAGTTTTGGCTATTGCGAAGGGCTTGCCGGCGGGCTATATTTGCCAGAAAAAAAACTATGATTTGCAAGACATACGCAGCTGCGTGCATTGGGCTTAATGTGGTGACGGTAACGGTGGAGACGGATATCTCTGCTGGTGTGGGAATCTATATCGTCGGCATGCCGGACATTGCCGTCAAGGAGAGCCTGATGCGCATCACCACCGCCCTTCGCAGTTATGGCTATTCGCTGCCTGGCAAGCGCATTGTCATAAATCTGGCCCCGGCCGACATACGCAAGGAAGGCTCGAGTTTCGATTTGGCAATAGCCGTGGCCCTGCTCTGCGCAATGGAGGTGATAGAGCCCTTCGGGCTTGAGAATTACATTATTATGGGGGAACTGGCTCTGGACGGCCGAATACGCAATATTTATGGGACGCTGCCCATCACCGACAGCAGCATCGCCAGCGGTTTCAGGAAGTTTATCTTCCCGCACGATGCTGCCATGGAGGCGGTGGATCTTGACGGCGCCACCATCTACGGGGTGCATACTCTTGCCGATGTTATTTCCATACTGAAGGGCGAGTTGCGCTCAGAGGAGCTGGTGATGCGCCGTCTGGCAGGGCAGCCTGCGGCAGTGGGGCATAAGGCCGACTTCAAGGATGTGAAGGGTCAGGCCGAAGCCCGCCGCGGGTTGGAAATTGCAGCAGCCGGGGGCCACAATCTGATTCTGATCGGAAGTCCCGGCTGCGGCAAAACCCTGATGGCTAGTTGCCTGCCATCTATCCTGCCGCCAATGAGCAAGGGCGAATCCATCCAGACGAGCAAGATCTATTCGGTGGCCGGCAAGTCGGTCGGGCGCTGCGGCCTGCTCTCCGAGCGCCCCTTCCGCGCCCCGCACAACAGCGCCAGCAAAGTCTCGCTGCTGGGCGGCGGCAGCGATGCGATGCCCGGCGAGATCTCTTTGGCCCATAATGGCGTCCTGTACCTGGATGAGGTGAACCTGTTCAGCCGTGCTACCCTGGATTTGCTGCGGCAGCCATTGGAAGACGGCAAAATTGTGATTTCCCGGGCCCGCTACAGGGTAGAATATCCCTGCCAGTTTATGTTCGTGGCCTCCATGAATCCCTGCCCCTGCGGTTATTATGGCGATGAGAGCGGCAAATGCAAGTGCTCGCAGCGCGACATCACCCAGTATATGACGCGCGTCTCAGGCCCGATGATGGACAGAATAGACATGCATGTTTTCGTTAAGAGAATTCCGGCAGAAGTGCTTGTGGCTCAGCAGAAAGCAGAGCCCAGCAGCGTTATTGCGGCAAGGGTGGCAGCGGCCCGCAGGCTGCAGTTGGACCGCTTTGCCGGCGAAGGCATATTCACCAATTCTGCGATGACCGCCCGTATGCTGGGCAAATATTGCCGCCTGACTGCTTCCCAAGGCGATTTCCTGAACAAGATCATAGACAAGCTCAACCTTTCGGCACGTGCCTACAGCCGTATTCTCAAGCTGTCCCGCACCATAGCCGACCTCGCCGGCCTGGAAGATATTTCTACGGAGTGCATTGCAGAAGCCCTCCAATATCGCAACCTCGACCGTTTCGAGCACTGACCAATTTGGAAAGTAGTAGGATTTTTAATACGTTTGCGATGAAATACAGTGAGCTGGAGAGAAAGTTGAAGAGAATCGGGTGCTATTATACCGGCAGGGATAGTCACGGACATCCTTTGTGGTATAGCCCACGCACTGGCAGGCAATTTCAAATGAGTAACCACACCAGTCTGGAGGTAGCAACGGGAACACTAAAGTCAATTAAAAAGGAGTCAGGTCTTAATTAAGATACTATGAAAAAGATAAAGGTTTTTATTGAGCCGTCTCAGTATGGGTATTCGGCCTATATGGATGATAATGATCTGGATTATGGGTTGATTGGCGAGGGTAAAACCGTCCAGGAGACCATCAAGGACTTTGACCTCTCCTACGACGGTATGCGCGAGTATTACAAAGAGATAGGCAAGCCCTTCGAAGAGATCGAATACGAATTTTTCTATGATACTGAGAGTTTTCTGGCTGCTTACGGCAAGACCTTCTCCCTGGCCGGGCTCTCGATAATCACAGGCGTCAATCAGGCCCAGCTCGGGCATTACCTGCATGGACGACGCAAGCCCACGCGCAAAACCATCGACAAGATCCAGAAAGGGGTCGAAAAGTTTGCCCGTGAGCTTACAGCCGTGCGTTTCGCGTAACTATTCTCCTGAGAGGGGAATCCAGACGCGCATTCTGCCCGCCTCGCGGTTGTCCCAGGCGTAGTAGGGGATGAGTTTCATCTCGCGGTCGCCGACGGTGGCGCTGAGGGTTGTCACGCCGCGCAGCAGGTCGCTCTCCCACACGGCATCAAAGCTGGTATCTTCTTCAATGCAGAGTTCGGCAAAGTCCGGGTTGTCAACCTCTTCCATGCAATACACCAGCGGGCCGCGCTGCACTGCACGGCAGCCTTCGTCTTCCTTGACGCGAGGGTCGGCGGCCACGATCTCTGCCGGCATAGACATATTCAGGGCGATGCGGTCGCCGTCGTGCCATTTGCGATTGAGCACCGCATAGCCTTTCTCTACCGGGGCGTCTGCCGCCTGGCCGTTGACTGTCAGTTCATAGGCCTTGCACCAGCCGGGGATTCTGAGCCGCAAAGCCGATTTGAAAGGCCGTTTGCAGCCCACAGTCAGGGCCACGGCCCCATCCCAGGGATAATCGGTTTCCTGAGTCAGCGTCACCTTGCGGCTGCCAAGCTTGACCGAGGCCGAGTTGCCCATATAAAGATTCACATAGATGCCGTCGGCCGCAACGCCATAGACATAATTGCCTATCGACGGCAAAAAGCGGCATATCTGGCTGGGGCAGCAGGCGCATCCGTACCACGGCTGGCGATGGTGACTGCCGGTGGATTCCAGAGGATTGACATAGAAGAAACGGTCTCCCGCCAGCGAAATGCCCGCCAGGGCGCCGTTGTACATGGAGCGCTCCAGAACGTCGATATACTTGGCATCGCCGGTAAACTGGTTCATGCGCCAGTTCCAGAGCACCATGCCCACCGAGGCGCAGGTTTCGCAGTAGGCGGTCAGGTTGGGGAGGCTGTAATCGGTGGTAAAGCCCTCGTTGGAAGCACTCTGGCCTATGCCGCCTGTAATGTACATATTGCGCAGCACCACGTCGTCCCAGAGGCGGTGCAGGGCATCGATATAGCCCTGGTCCCCAGTGTAAGCCGCCACATCTGCCATGCCGCAATAGAGATACATTGCCCGCACCGCGTGGCCGGAGATATCGGTCATTTCGCGCACCGGCCTGCTGTCCTGATAGTGATTCTCGGCTGCCAAAGCGCTCCAGGTGCCGTATCCGCGACCGCGTTCTTCCAGCAGCCACTGGGCAAAATCCAGATATTTCTTCTCGCCGGTAACGCCGTAGAGCTTCACCAGAGCCAACTCTATCTCTTCGTGGCCGGGGACCCAGTCGCGTTTGCCCGGGCCGAACACTGTCATCATATGGTCCGCCATCTTTATGGCCACATCCAGCAGCTTGCGCTTGCCGGTGACGTTGTAATACGCCACCGCCGCCTCGGTCAGATGGCCGGCGCAGTACATCTCGTGCTTGTCCATGTCGCTCCAGCGGTTTTCTAGCCCGGTCAGGGTGTAATAGGTGTTGATATAGCCGTCGCCCTGCTGAGCCGCCGCGAACAGGTCTATCCACTCGTCGCACTTGGCCTCCAGCTCAGGGTCGGGGTTGTTCTGCAGCGAGTAGGCCATCCCTTCCAGCGCCTTGTACACGTCGGAGTCGTCGAAAAAGATGCCCGAGTGCTCTCCGCTGCCGGCTGCGGCATTGCGGAAATTCTGTATGCGGCCCGTCTGGTTTTCTATCTGGTCTATGCATACCTTGAGGGTGACATCTTTGTGACTTTGCAGCCGAGGGCTCCAGAAGCCGTCGTTGATGGTCACGTCGGAGAATTTGACGGGGGTTATGAGTTTGTGGGTTTTTGCGCTTTGGCCGCCATTACAAGCGGCGAGCAAGACAGCAGCGATGGCAATCGGAAAAAGATGGACAAAGCGTTTCATAGCGCTAAGTTACAAAAAAACTGTCCGACTCCGAAAGGAGCCGGACAGCTAAAACTAAAGATGATGGCGGTTTTTTACATACCAGCCTTGACCACGCAGGCAAGACCTGCGATGAACAGGACAAACATAAGGGCCAGCAGCCAGTATACCTTCTTGGGAGCACCCTTGAACTCCTTCCAGATGAATACGCCCCAGATTGCGGCAATCATAGGTGCGCCCTGACCCAGTGCATAGGAAACGGCGGGGCCAGCTTTCTCTGCGGTAATATAGCTCAAAGCCGTTCCTATGGCCCAGATAATACCGCCAAGAACTCCCACAAGATGAGTTTTCATATTGCCGGAGAAGTACTGTTTATAGGAAACAGGCTCTCCAACGAAGGGTTTCTTCATAACGATGGTGTTCACTATGATATTGCACAAGAATACGCCGATTGAGAAAATGACCATAGCGGTATAAGGAGTAAGCTTGCCTTCTTCGGGACTGACGAAATTCGCCGTATCCATCGCACGCATTACGAACGATGAGAAGAACGACATAATAACACCTGCCAGTATGGCTAGAATAATGCCTTTTCTTTGATTGGCTTTCGATATGTCATTACCCCCCTTCTTGCCGGCGGCAACGCCATTGCAGATGACTGCAAGTACGACCAATGCGACACCAATTGCAAGCAGGGTTACATCGCCAGTCTTAGAGCCCTGTTCTATGGCGACCCTATAGTTGTTGATAACACCGAGTACCAGTGCTAATCCCACACCGACGGGGAAGGCTACGGAAAGTCCGGCAATAGATGTAGAAGCCGCGAGCAGGATATTGGAGATATTGAAAATCACACCTCCGAGAACAACCCATCCGATATTCTTCCAATCAGCTTGCGCGAGGTCCTGCAAGAACGGGCGGCCCTGGCTTCCGATGCTGCCGGCGGTGAACGCCAGAATCAGCGAGAAAATGACCATACCGATCACATAGTCCCAATAGAAAAGTTCATAGCGCCAGCTCTTTGCGGCCAGCTTCTGAGTGTTGCCCCAGGAGCCCCAGCAGAGCATT
>CACXHG010000178.1 GCA_902767355.1 uncultured Bacteroidia bacterium | reverse complement strand
GATAAAGGAGGTCATCAAGAACGCCATCCTGGACGGCGAAATCCCCAATGAATTCGACGCGGCCTATGCCCTCATGGAGAAAGTCGCCGCCGAAAAAGGTCTACAGTAAGCGCAGCTGCCGCACCTACTCTACTGCTCGCTCTCGAGATCCAGGCCGGGCGTGTGCCAGACCTTCATCTGCGCCTGATCGCCATAGACCAGATATGCACCCAAGAGCGTGTCGCGACTAATGGAAGACATCATTTTCTGCGCCCCTTCCACTCCGGTCACCATCATCGCGGTAGCCAGGGCGTCGGCGGTGGCGCCGTCACAAGCCAGGGCTGTGGCGCTGAGCAGATTGTGAGTCACGGGACGGCCTGTGACAGGGTCTATGGTATGCGAATATTTCTGCCCGTCCACCACATAGAATTTGCGGTAGTTGCCGCTGGTGACAAGGCCGCAGTCGGTAATCGATATAACATCCTGCTTGAGGGCGCCGGAGTCGTTGTTGCCGTCTTCGGGCCGGTCTATCCACACCCGCCACTTATCGCCGCGGGCGCTGAGGCCCTTGCACACCAACTCGCCGCCGAGCGACACCATGTAATTCTCGCTGCCATAGTTTTCCAGCACGGCCGCCACAACGTCGCAGGAGTAGCCCTGGGCAATCGCGTTGAAGTTGAGCTTGCCGCCTTTGGGGCGACGCAGATAACTCTGCCCGCCTTCTTCATAGATGGAATACCGGTCCATTCCCACCACTGCCAGAGCCGAATCAACCGCCTGCTGCGAAGGCATTTTACCCTCGGTAAAGCCAAAGCCCCAGATGTCGAACAGCGGCGCGCACGAAGGGTCGAAGGCCCCTGAGGTCTGTTCCCATATCTTGCGGGAAATATTGAAAAGCTCTATGAAGGTCGCATCCAGAGGCAGGTTCTCTCCGGCATTGAGACGCGTCAGCAGAGAGCCCTTGTTGTAGCCGGAGACCGACCAGTCTATCACCGACAGGGTGTCGTCTATGGCCTTTTTTACAGCCTCGGCATCGGTGCGTGGGCCAAGCGAACAGGTCACGTACCACGGTCCGCCCTGGGCATAGCCGGTGATCTGGATATATGTGGCCTGCGGTTTGCATCCTGCCGCAAGCAGGACCAAAGCGAAGACAAGTATGCGTAAATCCTTCATAGAGTTACAAAAATAGAGATTTCTTATTAAATTTGCACCGATTATGACTAATAAGGCTATCATACGCGCGCTTGCAACCCTTCTGCTCTGCATCGGAAGCGTTTCCTGCATCAAGGACACCACGACCTACCAGTACATGAAGGGATCTATCACCTTCGACATCAATAGCTATATCTATACGGGAGACGTTGTCAAACTCACCGCCGGCGGCATCACCACCCCGGAGGATCCCAAATACGGCTGGGTCATCAGCAAGATACACACCGACACCCTGTATGCCAACCCGATAGTGGTCCGTTTCCCGGACGAACCCGCAGAATATACCGTAAAGGCCCTGGCATGGCATCCGGACTATATAGTGGAGAGTTCCCGCAAGAATGTGGTGACCGTGGATACGACCCTGATGACAGGCTCGCTGCAGGGCCTGCCCTACGACAGCCAGAAGGTGTTCACCGACAGCCGCGACGGGCGCTCATACCGCTGGGAGCACATCGGAAACCTGGACTGGTTCGCAGAGAACCTTGCCTGGGAAGGCGCCGGCTATGTATATGCCTCCTCTGCTGTCATGAACCACGTGTTCGGCCGCCACTACACCTGGACCGAAGCCACGGGCGTCGATATCTGCCCCGAAGGCTGGAGGGTACCCGACAATGCCGACTGGGAGGATCTGGGCAAGGCGCTCTGCGGCGGCGAAGTGGATTTTGAAAGCGACTGGGCCGGCGCAGCTTCTGTCATAACCCCGGACGCCTATTTCAACGGCAGCAGGTTCTGGCCCTTCTCGGTAAACAATACCCACAAGGTGAAATTTAACCTCAACCCCCTGCCCTGCGGCTATATGCAGACCAACGACGGCCAGTTCTACGGCCGCGACAGCTATGGCATGTGGTGGAGCGCCAGCGCCTACGACGCCGACAACGGCTACTACAGATATATCTACTGGGATTCAGCCGATTTCAAGCCGGGTTTCACCAGCAAAGAGCACATCGCACTGAACGTGCGCTGCGTGAGATAGTTCTCAGGCTTCTTTCTCCTTCTTCTCGAACGCCTCTATTATCTTGGTCACCAGAGGGTGGCGGACTATGTCTTCTTTGGTGAAATTGACCACCGAGATGCCGCGTATGCCGCGCACCAGCTCCACTCCCCTTAGCAGCCCCGAATCCTCTTTGTGCGGCAGATCGACCTGGGTGGCATCGCCGGTCACGATAAACTTGGCGTCGTTGCCCATCCTGGTCAGGAACATCTTCAGCTGGGAGAGCGACGTGTTCTGGGCCTCGTCCAAAATCACGAAAGCCTTGTCCAGGGTGCGGCCGCGCATATAGGCCAGCGGGGCGATCTGGATGGTGCCGTCTTCCATAAGCGACTGCAGCTTTTTTGCGGGAATCATATCCAGCAGGGCATCGTAGAGCGGCTGCAGATACGGGTCCAGTTTATCCTTCAGATCGCCCGGCAGAAAGCCCAGGCGCTCGCCGGCTTCCACCGCCGGCCGCGTGAGTATCAGGCGCTTGACCTCGCGGTTCTTGAGGGCTCTCACGGCCAGGGCTATCGCGGTGTAGGTCTTGCCGGTACCGGCCGGACCGAGGGCGAAAATCAGGTCGTTGTCGTAATATTCCTTCACCAGGCGCTTCTGGTTCACGGTGCGGGCTTTGACGCACTTTCCGTCTGCGCCATAGACAATTATATAATCGCTGCCGGCAAGCATATCCACCTTGCCGACCTCCTTGTCGCGGCCTCCTTCCTCGAACAGAGCCTCCACATCGTAGCTGTTCAGGTTCATCTTGGTCATGCGCCGCTGTATGAGCGCCCCGAGCTTCTCTTCAAAGAGCGCTATCTGAGCGTCGCTGCCTGTCAGAATAATCTCATTGCCGCGCGAGATGGCCTTTAACTGAGGAAAATACGACTTAAACTGGTCGAACAGCCGGTTGTTGACGCCCAGGATTTCAATGGGGTCGAGACCTTCGAGGGTAATTGTCTTGTTCAATCTTTTATGAATTTTTGTTTGATTACGGAATATTCCCGCTTCATTTTCTCCCACTGCGAGCGCTGGCGGAAAGCTTCGGGCCTGTCCAGGTATTCTTCTATCGGCACTACCGAATAATTCTCTTCCATCAAGCCGCCCTTGCCGCACCAAAGATAGTGAATTTCCGGCGGAAGGGTTTCTATGCCGCCGTCTTCATGCCGCACCAGCCGGGCTATCAGCAGTATGCCGACCTGCCCGTAGGCTATGCTCATGTTTGAGATATAATTGCCGAGGGAATAAGCGGTTATGCGGCCGCCCTCATACTCCACAGCCTGCGGCACGTGAGGGTGGGAACCCACAATCATGTCCACGCCCCAGCGGTAGAGGCGCTCCTTCCAGCGCTTCTGCTCCGGGCTGTAGTCCAGCCTGTATTCCAGCCCCCAGTGCGGCAGGGCCACTATGTAGTCCGCCCCACGGTCGCGGGCTCGCGCTATGGCGCGCTTTATCTGCAGGGAATCCATCTGGCCCAGGACAAAGGGTTCCGGTACCGAAAACCCGTTGAAGCCGTAGGAAAAATTGATGAAGGCCACCCTGAAGCCCTTGGCGTTGATAATGGACGGGTTGTTGAGCCATTCGTCGGTGGTATCGCGCCAGGCTCCGGTGTAGCGCACGGGAAGGCGCGAATACAGGGACAGGGTGCTGTCCAGGCCGCGCTTACCCTTGTCCAGAATGTGATTGTTGGCCGCCAGCATCAGGTCTATGCCGGCGTCTATGCTCTCCTGCACCAGCGACGACGGCGCCGAAAAGCAGGGATAGCCGGAGAAAGGCACCACGCCCACCGGAAACTCCATGTTGGCCACGCTGATGTCGCTGCTGTCCAGCCACGGCCGGATGTGGGTGTAGTAAGAACTGAAGTCATAGGAAGAAGCCCTGGTGCTGTCCGCCCCGGGAATGCGCGCCAGGCGCAGCTGCCTGTAATGCGACATCACATCCCCTATGAAACTCATTTGCAGCGTGTCAGGCTCTGCCGCCGGGGCCAGGACGGGCCACAGCAGGAGCAGGACAAGGACTGTGCAAATCTTCTTCATAACACAAAGATAGGATTTTTTGCCGTTAGTGGAATAATGCCTACCTTCGCACTGTATGAAACTACTCCGGATCATTGCCCTCGCGGCCATCTGCGCCACACTCGCCTCGGGTTGCGACGCTGTCCGCTCGGCGCTTGGCAAACCCACCTCGAAAGATATAGCTGCCCTGCGGGCCCAGCGCGCGCAGATGCAGCACACCGTCGATTCCCTGGCTGTGGAAATGGGCGTTGCGGATGCGCAGGACAGCCTGGCTCTGATGACAGAAGACAGCCTGCAGGGCAACACAGGCGCCCCGGCAGCCACCATCGCCAGCGCCGACCCCAGCCCTGCCGAAGCGATGCCGCTATCCGGCGGCGAAACGGCCGCCGCCACCCCCGAAGAGGAAAAATACGAGGCAGAGGGCCTTGCAGAAGGTTTCTGGGTTGTCCTCGGAAGTTTCAAAAACGAAGACAATGCCCGCTATTTCTACAACAGCCTGTCCGCTTCTGGCGCAGAAGTGGAGCTGGTCAAGATGAAAAATGGCTTCACTGCAGTTATGATCTGCCACGGCGACAGCTACGAGGAGTCTTATCGCAAGATGCTCGATTTCTATAAGAACGAAAAGCGTCCGGAAGATATCTGGATCTATAATACAGCCAAAAAAATGCACATTCAATAACCGTGAAAGAGACAGTTTTTACCCCCAAGCACATTGCCCTCGGCGCCAAGATGGCCCCGTTCGCAGGTTTCAACATGCCGATTGAGTATTCCGGCATTTCCAAAGAGCACAATGCAGTCCGCCAGGGCGTCGGCGTGTTCGACGTTTCCCACATGGGCGAGATATGGGTTTTCGGCCCCAACGCCAAGCGCATGCTCCAGTATATCACCACCAACGACATTTCTGCCATGTACCCGGGCCGTGCGCAATACACCTGCCTGCCCAACGGCCGCGGCGGCATTGTGGACGACCTGATTGTCTATTGCTTCAACGACCAGAAATATCTGCTGGGCGTAAACGCCGCCAATGTGGACAAGGACTGGGCGCACATCTGCTCCTTTGCAGAACAATTCGACATGAAGCCAGGCGTCGAGCTGGTAAACGCCTCCGACGACACCTGCCAGCTGGCCATACAGGGCCCCAAGGCCATGGAAGTCATGCAGAAACTCTGCAGTGAGAATATCATGGACATGCCCAACTACACCTTCAAGCAGCTCACGGTTGCGGGCATCGACAATGCCCTGCTGGCCACCACCGGCTACACCGGCAGCGGCGGCTGTGAAGTGTATGTGACAAACGCCGACGGTCCCAAACTCTGGGATGCGATATTCGCCTCCGGCGAACCCTACGGCATCATCCCCGTGGGCCTGGGCGCCCGTGACACCCTGCGCCTGGAAAAGGGCTACCTGCTCTACGGCAACGACATGGACGACAGCACCTCTCCCCTCGAGGCCGGACTGGGCTGGATCACCAAGTTCAGCGACACCAAGGGCGACTTTGTGGACAAGGACTTCCTGCTCAGGCAGAAAGCCGAAGGTCTCAAGCGCAAGCTGGTGGCTTTTGAGCTTGTGGACAAGGGCATAGCCCGCCACGGCTATCCCGTGTGCGACGCTTCCGGGGCCGAGATAGGCCACGTGACCAGCGGCACCATGGGCCCGACCGTAAAGAAGGCGATAGGCCTGGCCTATGTCAACGCCCCCCATTTTGCCCTCGGCAGCGAGATTTTCATCAGTGTCCGCGACCGCCTGCTCAAGGCGCAGGTGGTGAAGGCGCCCTTCTGCTAAACGTTTTTGGCACTGTCTTTGCCCATCACTGCCCACTGTATGAGAATATTGAAGACAATGGCAGCGGGATTGCTGCTGTGCATATCCGTCGCAGGAAACGCGGCGGATTCTCTGGTGGACAATATCAAAGGGCATATCCGTTTCCTCTGCTCCCCTGCCCTCGAAGGCCGCAAGGCTGGCAGCGCCGGAGAAAGGGCCGCGGCCGGCTATCTTTATGACCAGTTGGACAAGATCGGCATCACCATGCTCAGCGGCCGCGACGGGGATACTTTCACCGTGATCGGGGCCGACGGCGACACCATCTCCTCCCGCAACATCGTGGGCATAATAGAGGGCATAGACCCCAAACTGCGCGACGAATACATCGTGGTCGGGGCCCATATCGACCATCTGGGAGCTTACAGCGTCAGCATAGACGGCAGCCCGGTGCGCAGGATTTATCCCGGAGCCGACGCCAACGCATCCGGCGTGGCAGCCCTGATAGAGGCCGCCCGCATCCTTGCCTCATATCCCGAAGGCCTCAGCCGCAGCGTGATGCTGGTAGGATTCGGAGCCATGGAAGAGGAATTCGCCGGCAGCCGCTACTTTGCCCTTGCGGGTGGCTTCAGCCAGATTGCCAACGTCAAGATGATGGTCAACCTGGATATGCTGGGCCGCGGAAACGCCTCGAATCCATTCGAGATCTACCACGCCACGGACCCCGCACTCGTGAGCTGGGTAATGTCCCAGGTACTTCGCAACGAGTCCGTCTCGGCCATCCCGGGCATCCACAAGGGCGTGGTGTTCCCCTCCGACAACCTGGCCTTCAAGCAGGCGGCAATCCCCAACCTGACCTTCTCTACCGGCATCAGCAAGGAATACCGGACCACCATGGACACCCCCGAGCTGGTACTGTACGACAACCTAGCGGCCGAAACTGTTTACATCGCCGCTTTCATAAAGACCGTCTGCAACAGCCCCGGCCTGTCAGCAGGCAACGCCGCCAGTAACTCCGAAAGCGTCTATGCCGCAAGCGACTGCGACACGCCTCCGCTTTTCTTCCGCAAAGACGTCCAGTATTTCCTTGACAGCTGGGTTTACAAATATCTCAAATATCCCAATGCCGCGGTAGAAGCCGGCATCCAGGGGACGGTTTACGTATCTTTCATAATAGAGGCGGACGGGCAGCTGAGCAATGTCGCCGTCGAGCGCGGCGTGAGCGAAACCCTCGATGCGGAAGCCGTGAAAGTTGTGGGGGCGTCGCCCAAATGGATACCCGCCACTATAGACGGCAAAAAAGTTCGTACAAAAATTGTCATTCCGATAGAATTCAGGCTGAAAAAGAGGTAATTTCCTTATATTTGCACCGCCTAGAATCAAATCGGAAAAATGGATTACAATTTTGTAGAAATCGAGAAAAAGTGGCAGCAATATTGGGCTGACAACAAGACCTTTGAGGTCAAAATCGACCCTTCCAAACCCAAGTACTATGTGCTGGATATGTTCCCCTACCCGAGCGGAGCCGGCCTTCATGTGGGCCATCCGCTGGGCTACATCGCCAGCGACATCTACAGCCGCTACAAACGGCTCAAGGGCTTCAACGTGCTGCACCCCATGGGCTACGACGCCTTCGGCCTGCCCGCAGAGCAATATGCCATCCAGACCGGGCAGCATCCGGCAAAGACCACCGAGCAGAACATCGCCCGCTACCGCAGCCAGATGGACAAGATCGGCTTCTCCTTTGACTGGAGCCGCGAAGTGCGCACCTGCGAGCCGGATTACTACAAATGGACCCAGTGGGCCTTTTTGAAAATGTTCGGGCACTACTACGACAACGACGCCGACAAAGCCTTGCCCATAGAAACCCTCGTGGAGAAATTCGAGCGGGGCGGCAGTGCGGCCGTAAACGCCGCCTGCGGCGCGGTGAAGCCGTTCAGCGCAGAGCAGTGGAAGGCTATGGACTATAAGCAGCAGCAGGATATCCTGATGCAATACCGCATTGCCTATCAGGGCGAAACCAGTGTAAACTGGTGCCAGGAGCTGGGCACGGTGCTGGCCAACGACGAG
>CACXHG010000177.1 GCA_902767355.1 uncultured Bacteroidia bacterium | reverse complement strand
GCCCGCGACAGCAGCGAGGGCATGTCCTTCACCGAATTCAGCTACCAGCTGATGCAGGGCTACGACTTCTACTGGCTGTGGAAAAACCGCGGCTGCATCCTGCAGCTGGGCGGCAGCGACCAGTGGGGCAATATCACCACCGGCACCGAGCTCATCCGCCGCATGGACGGCGGCGAGGCTTTCGCCCTGACCTGCCCGCTGATACGCAAGGCCGACGGCACCAAGTTCGGCAAGACCGAGAAGGGCAACATCTGGCTGGACGCAGAGCGCACTTCGCCCTACGAGTTCTACCAGTTCTGGATGAACGTGGCCGACGACGATGCCGAGCGCTACATCAAGATTTTCACAATGCTCGACCGCGAGACCATAGAGAATGCCATTGCCACCCAGCGGGAAGATCCCGGCCGCCGCGAGCTGCAGAAGCTTCTGGCAAAGGAAGTTACCATTATGGTGCACGGCCAGCAGGCTTATGAGAATGCGGTGGCGGCATCTGAGATGCTTTTCCGCGGCGACAGCGAGGCCCTGCGCCGTCTTGACGAGCGCACCTTCCTGGCAGTGTTCGGCGACGTGCCGAGCTTCGACCTGCCCAAGGACGAGCTGCCCTGCAACATCCTGGACCTTCTGGCGGTGAAGACCAATATCCTCCCCTCCAAGGGCGAGGCCCGCAAGATGGTTCAGGCAAACGGTATTTCCATCAACAAGGATAAGTTCACAGACCCCAACGGCGAGATTACCGCTTCCGACATCGTGAACGGTCACTACATCCTTGCGCAGAAAGGCAAGAAGAATTATTACATCATTAATATCAAATAGTTATGGAGGGGCCCGCAAGCACCAGGCAACTCAAGGTTGCCTCCCAGATCAAGCGCGACATGGCGGAGATTATCCGCGCCAAGGGCATGGCGGCGTTCGACGGCGCCCTGGTCTCAGTGAGCGGTGTCAAGATCAGTCCCGACCTGTCGCAGGCCAAGGTTTATGTGAGCATCTTCCCTTCGAGCAAGAGCGAAGCTGTGATGGACACTATCTCGGAGATGAGCCGCTCGCTGCGCGGGGAACTCGGCCGCCGTGTGGGCAAGCAGCTCAGGATAGTGCCCGAGTTGCAGTTTTTCCTGGACGACAGCCTCGACTACGTGGAACATATCGAAGAGCTGCTCAAAAAGTAGCCCGCCACAGCGCGCGTGAACACCACTTTCTTCATAGCCCGGCGCTATCTGCTGGCCCGCAAGTCGCATAATGTGATAAACATTATCTCTCTGATTTCTGCGGCCGGCATAGCCGTGGGCTGTGCGGCCCTGGTCATAATCCTGTCCATCTACAACGGCTTCGACGACCTGCTGAAAGGGATGTTCGAAAGTTATACCCCGGATGTGGTGATAACTCCGCGGCAGAGCAAAGTTTTTACGCCGGACAGCGCCGCCATGGCCGGCCTGCGCTCCAGGGCGGAGGTCCTCACGGTGAGCGAGGTGCTCGAAGAGACCGTGTTCCTGAAATATGGCGAGCGGGAGGCCATAGTCACCGCCCGCGGCGTGGATTCCGACTACCAGGATGTGACCGGCCTGACGCAGTATGTGCGGCAGGGGTCGTTCGAGCTCAAGGACGGCGAAATTGACCAGATGGTGCTCGGGGCCGGCATCGCCCAGAATCTGAGGGTGAACACCGGCTTCATGACGCCGCTGGAGGTGTATTTCCCTTCGCGC
Source organism: uncultured Bacteroidia bacterium (assembly GCA_902767355.1). Classification (GTDB taxonomy): domain Bacteria; phylum Bacteroidota; class Bacteroidia; order Bacteroidales; family UBA932; genus Equibacterium. The sequence goes on along the minus strand of CACXHG010000177.1, from coordinate 14,864 downwards.
ACCCAGCGCGTTTCGCTCTCCGACCCGACGGCGTCGCTGCGCAAGGTCAAACTCTTTCCGGCCGGCACCATCTCTTTGGAGAAGGAGTTTGACGAATCTTATGTCTATATGCCGATAGACGCCCTGCGCAAGCTTCTGGAGCGCAGCGGCGAGGTCTCGATGCTGGAAGTGCGCATCCGGCCGGAGTATATAGGCCCTTCCGGCAGCATTTCCCGCCAGCTGCAGGGCGAGCTTTCCGCCCTGTTTGGCCAGGACTGCGTGGTAAAGAACAAGTATCAGCAGAACGAGTCGCTCTACAAGATGATGACCTACGAGAAGCTGGCCATCTATCTGATACTGCTGTTTGTGGTGCTGATTATTTCCTGCAATGTGTTCGGCTCGCTGTCTATGCTTATAATCGAGAAGCAGGACGACATAGAAATCCTGCGCTCGATGGGCGCCGACAGCACGATGATAAACCGTATCTTCACCACCGAAGGGTGGATGATTTCGCTTTTAGGGGCTGCTGCAGGCGTCATTCTTGGGATTTTGGTGTGTCTGGCCCAGCAACATCTGCACCTTGTGAAAATGCCGGGTAACTTTATAATCTCTTACTATCCGGTACACATGCAAGTGCTTGACATTGTGGCTGTTTTTGTCTCTGTTGCAGCCATAGGCTACCTTATGTCGCACTTTGTGAAAGCAGTCCGTATAAAAAAAGCCTGATAAAGTTGGGACAACGAGGGCGTTTTTGTGCTATCTTAGCCCCGTCGTTAACAATTTAAAACTATGGCAGCAAAAATCGATTGGAACAATCTTGGCTTCAATTACATCAAGACAAACGCCAATATCCGGTGTCGTTTCGACGGCAAGAAATGGTCTCAGCTCACAGTAACGGACGATGAATACATCCACATGCACATGGCCACTATGGGCCTGCACTATGGCATTATGGCCTTCGAGGGCCTGAAAGCCTTCCGCGGTGTGGACGGCAAGGTGCGCCTGTTCCGCCCGGCCGACAACGCCCGCCGCTTCCAGTCTTCGGCCTACAAGCTGTGCCTGGAACCTATGCCCACGGATGTTTTTGTGCACGCTTGCGTGGAGCTGGTCAAGAAGAATATCGATTTTGTTCCGCCCTATGAGTCAGGCGCTTCGCTTTATGTGCGCCCGCTGATGTACGGCAGTCAGGTGGCCATAGGCGTGCATCGCTGCCCCGAGGTGGACATCATCTTCTTCGCCTCGCCCGTCGGCCCCTATTTCAAAGGCGGCATGCAGCTGATCAAGGTGGTTATCGACCGCATGCAGGACCGCGCCGCGCCGCGCGGCACCGGCGACATCAAGGCCGGCGGCAACTACGCCTCCAGCCTGCTTTCCGGCGAAAAGGCGCATGAGATGGGCTACGACAATGTGATGTATCTGGATGCCGCCCAGCACCGCTTCATTGAGGAATGCGGCGCTGCCAACTTCTTCGGCATCAAGAACAATACCTATGTGACTCCCGCTTCGCCGTCCATCCTGCCGTCGGTGACCAACGACAGCCTGCGCACCCTGGCGGCCGACATGGGCATGAACGTGGAGCAGCGGCCCGTCACCGTGGAGGAGCTCAAGACCTTCGACGAGGCCGGCGCCTGCGGCACCGCGGCCGTAATCTCGCCCATCGGCAGCATCTACGACATTGACACCCAGGAATATATCGAATACGGCAAGAGCGTCGGCCCCGTGTGCCTGCAGCTCTACAACGCCCTGCACGACATCCAGTACGGTCGCGCCGAAGACAAACACGGTTGGTGCGTTATTGTCGAGTAGGGGGATACTTGCCGCCAAGAAGTTTCATCTGATGCAATATCTGGCCCTGGCGCTGCAGCATGTAGGCGCTGGGGCTTTTGCAGTTTCGCCGGAGGGGATTGGGCAGGGCGGAGGCTATCAGCGCGCTCTCTTCGCGGCTGAGGCTGGCGGCGTCGTGGCCCCAGAACTGCTTTGCGGCCGCCTGCGCGCCGTAGATGCCGTCGCCCATCTCTATTGAGTTGATATACACTTCCATGATGCGCTCCTTACCCCAGATCCACTCTATCAGTTTGGTGAAATAGACTTCCAGGCCCTTGCGCAGCCAGTTCTGCCCGGGCCAGAGGAATACATTCTTGGCGGTCTGCTGGCTGATGGTGCTGGCGCCCCGCAGCCTTCCCCGGCTGTTGCGCTCTTCAATGGCGTTCTCTATCTCCTTGAAATCGAAGCCGTTGTGGGTGAAGAAGCGCTGGTCTTCGCTGGCCCAGACGGCCAGGGGCAGCTCGCCGCTGATTCTTTCCATCGGGACCCAGCGGTGCTTGAGGCGCAGCGGCTTGTCGTCTTTGTTCTGCTCGAACAGGCGGATGACCATCAGCGGCGTGATATACACCGGCAGGTATTTATAGACAAACACCATCCCTATACTGCTGCCGAAAAAGACAATCAGTGCCCACATTATGACTTTGCGCAGGAATTTTAGCATAACCTGCGCAAATTTAGCTAAATTTGCGCTATGTATAAATTCAGAGAGGCTTCTCAGGGGCGATATATCCTGAGCATAGACAACCATCAGGAAATTTCCATGGCGCTGGCAGCATTTTGCCGCGAAAAAGACATACGCAGCGGCATAGTGGGCGGCATTGCAGCCATCGGCGAGGCCACCTTCCGCTTCCTGGACCCCGCCACCAAAAAGTATGTGGACAAGACCTTTGCAGAGCAGATGGAGGTGACCTGCCTGACGGGCAATATTTCACGCAAAGACGGCGAAGTGTATCTGCACCTGCACGTTACCGCCAGCAGGCGCGACTACAGCTGCATCGGCGGGCACCTGCTCACAGCCCGAGTGAACGGCGCCTGCGAGCTCTATGTAGAGGATTATGGCCTGGACGGCGTCGGCCGTCGCTTCGACGAAGAGACCGGCCTGAACCTGTACGACTTCCAGAAATAGCAAAAGCCGGCTGCTAGGCCGACTTTTGCTTGTTGCGGTGAGGGGGGAACTCTAATCTATATTGATAATCAGCAAAATATCTTTTTTAGTCGCACGGAGAGACATGCCTATATGCAGTTACCCGGGGGTTCGGTTATTTTTTAATTTTTTGAGAGTGAACTTGAACCTCAACTGATAATCAATTTTTTATGTTTTTTAGTCGCATTTTTCCACCTCACTGTTAGCAACTATTTGCCTCAAAACTCTTCCTCCCATTCTGCTGATACTCAGGAACGTAAGTCGTGTTTTTCAACAATTAATTAGTAAGCATAGTAGGTATGGGGGCAGCCGTCCGTGCAAATCTTCATCCGGCGCTGACAAAAAGAATTTCTACTACACTTGTCTTTTTTGCTTTACTTCCGGTATTTATTACTGAAGGCAAAAAAACGCCTGGATAAACTATGAACAAGTACAAACGACAATGGCGAGAATTATCTGACGAGCATCGTCAGAAAATTTCGCAGTCCAACACAGGACGACACAAATCTGCAAGCCACCGACAACACCTCAGTCAAGCGATGCGAGATTATTGAAGGACGGTGGAGCACCGGCCTACACCTGAAAGCGGGCACACTACGATGGATGACTTCTTGGGTATTTCCAATAATGATTAGGAAATGAGCATGGATAATGTCCAAGAGTGAACGCCTCGGAAGGCCGGTAATTGATGAGTTGAGGGTTTGCTATGTAGCGGACCCTCTTTTGCTGGACGAACTCTCACATGTTAAGGTGGGCCAGCGTCTGGAATTTGCTCAATTTGTTTTGATCCGGCGGGTTGGCGATCGCTATGAATACTTTTTCTCGCTGTATCTTGCGGGAACTCAAGGCCTGGACCAGGTGGGTGTGCTCAAATTTTGGCGTTACGGCGTCGCTGCTAACAATTACTGCTACATCAAGATAGAGAACCACGTCTTCTACGATGCAGACTTGTTCCAAGCCGCTCTAACTTTTCCAGATCTGGTGGGGCTCACATTCAATAATTTTACAGCGATAGATATTGCCATCGATTATGGCAAAAGCATCAGCAACATAATCAAACGAATGCTGAGGAACAAATCGGTGGACACCATCTTCAACGGTAAACGTGTAGAGAACTTACTGGGTCGAAAAGGCAGTATTCCAGGTTTTAAGTTCGACTACAACACATCTCTCGACCGGCTACAGTGTCCAACTGTTACCTTAAAGCAAGTTAAAGCCACTAAGAACAAATACAAAGGAACGATTGTGCAGAGTTATGATAAACGGGCAGAAATTGAAACTGAAAGCGGCAAACAGTACATTTTGGACTTCTACGGCCGGCCTCGGTATCTATACCGTTTTGAAGTTAGGCTACACTATCAGGAGATACGTGACTACTGTGCAGCTAGGCATATCGCCCAAGATATTGAACTGCTCACCGATCCAGCGTTTCTGTCAGACATATACTATTACCACCTTTCATCGGTCTTAAGATTTTCGAAACAACGCAAAAAACTGCAGTGGCCGGAGATAATTAAATGTAATGGCAGGGTATAGATTAACAATGGACCCCACCAGTACATAAAAATCAAGGTTAAAACGCTGACAATAAAAAAAATGACATATCAAAAATCGATGCGTATCAATTTAATACCTTATGAGTTCTTTGCTGGATCAACAAATCATGTCAGTTTATAATAAAGTTTTATTTGGCACCCTCAGCCAGAAACATAGCCTTCAACCGACGCAGTGTGTTGATGCTGGTGCCGGTGATGGCGCTGACATTTTTGAGGCTCATCTTCCGCAGCAAGGAAATTTCCTTGGAGTACTGCCTATGGTAATCTTCAATGGATTTTCGGTATGTAGATGGGCGCCCCATTTTCTTGCCTGTAGCACGACACTTCTTTATGTACTGGTCGCGCCCGCTAGACATTCTATCAATGATGGTGAGGCGCTCCATCTGCGCTACTTCCAGCAGGATGGTACATATCAAGGAGGCAACTGGGTTCACCTTTCCTTGGTTATCCAGCGTCTCCAAATTGTAATTCTTGATATAGAGAGCCACGCCCGCGTCGTTGAGCATCTGGATTACCTTCAATGCTTCAAGCGTGTTGCGGCCCAGACGAGAAATTTCCAGTACGACGACCCTTTTGATCTGGTGAAGTTTGACATATTCCAGCATCTGCAGCAATTCTGGACGTTGCTCCACCGGCAACTTGCCTGAGACTTTGTTCGCGAATATCTGCGCCACCTGCCAATCGGCACGCTGGCAGAAATCTGTGAGTTCAGAAACCTGGCGCTCATAATCCTGAGATGCGGTGCTGACACGGCACAAAAGAACAACTTTGTCCATTTCAGTATAGATATAATTAAGGGAGGGCGCTGGGCCCTCCCGGTTGAGGTTAGGATAAGACGGCAACGAGGTTGGCCCAGCGAAAGGACCTGGGAGCACCCTTTATGCAATCGTGGTAATAACAGCAGCCCCATGTCTCAGGGCTTGTGCCTGTTCCCTTGAGGGTAGCATGTCTGACGTTCCTGTCCAGAGTGCCAAATGCCTCACGCACTTCTTGAACGCCCTCTCTATTGGGCTTTTTGAGGTATACGAAATGGCAAACACCCTCGCGCATCTGGCGCTTGGCTTCTTCTATCAGCATGGCGGTGGCGACACCTTTCAATGTTGATCCGGTAGAGCGGGCGATGGAATTAATGTGAGCAGCGACAAGCGCGTCGTTGGTAATGGTAGCAATCATCTGTTTCATATTGTTTAGGTTTTTGTTTTTCTTCAATACAAATATATGACATTTGAGGCTTATTTGCAAATTTTTTATGACATTTGAGGCATTTTTGTCACTCCCCTTAAAAAATTCGTATATTTGTGTTTAAGAACCTCAACATGACCATACCAAAACAAACCAAGAAGGTTATCCACCTCACCATCAAGGACGGAGACCAGCACTCCTACTACGGATCCGTCGCATGTATATACGAACACCACACCGAAGCAGAGATAGGTATCAAGTACAGCTCTCTCCGCAACTATGGCATTTCAGAAACGCACCCCTACGAAAACCAGAAGGTAATCATCCGGCAGGGCAGGCTGCTAACAAAGGAAAAGAAGGAAAAAAAGGAGCAAAATGGACTTTAAGGAATACATCAAGACGATAGACCAGCTCTATCATGTAGGCAACACCACCGAGCACAGTTTCCGCGGCGCGTTGGCTTCATACCTCCAATCCCTGCTGCCTCATTTCGTTGTTACCAACGAGCCCCGCCGCATCGAGTGTGGTGCGCCAGACTACGTTATCACCCAAAAGGACATACCAGTGGCGTTCCTTGAAGCGAAAGACATAAACGACGGAGATCTGGACGGCATGCGCCAGCACAAGGAGCAGTTCAACCGATACAAGACTTCGCTGGACCGTATCATCTTCACCGACTATCTGGACTTCCACCTGTATGTGGGTGGAGAGTTCCAAGATGCGGTGCGAATCGCTGAAACTCACGGCGACCATGTCGTAGGAATCGCGGAGAACGAGGCAAAGTTCAATGAGATGGTTCTAAGCCTTGCCACTATGGGCCGGCAGCGTATCACGTCATCTGCAGCGCTCGCGAAACAGATGGCTGCAAAGGCTCACTTGCTGGCGGACGCAGTGAAGAAAAGTCTGGAAATTGATGGCGAAGATGGTAACAGCGATATGGCAGCGCAGCTGCGGGCGTTCCGTAATGTACTGATACATGACTTAACCGCGCCAGAGTTTGCCGATATTTACGCACAAACCATTGTTTACGGGCTTTTCACCGCCAGACTATACGACACTACCCCCGGAGACTTTTCGCGCCAAGAAGCGGCGGAATTAATCCCCAAATCAAATCCTTTCCTCCGCAAGATATTCCAATCCGTTGCCGTGTATGACCTGGACGAGAGCATTTCTTGGATTGTGGATGACCTGGTCTCTATGTTTGCTGCTACCGATGCGGAGAAGATAATGCGAAACTATGGCGGTAACGGCAGGCACAGCGACCCAATCGTACATTTTTATGAAGACTTCCTCGCCGCATACGACAGCCGACTTCGCAAAGCCCGTGGCGTATGGTACACCCCTGCTCCTGTGGTGAAATTTATCGTCACAGCCGTGGATGAAATCCTCCAAACCCATTTTGGATTGCCTCAGGGTCTGGCGGACGACAGCACCATCCTCATCCAAAGGGCTGTTCAGCAGTCCAGCGACAAACGGACCAGCGACGGCATGAAGCACGAGACGGTTCCAGTTCACCGGGTCCAAATTCTTGATCCAGCAACAGGCACGGGTACGTTCCTGGCAGAAGTAATCCAGCAGATACGGGATAAATTCGACGGAATGGAAGGCGTCTGGCCGTCGTATGTGGAGAAAGGGCTCATTCCAAGGCTGCATGGCTTCGAAATACTGATGGCGTCATACACAATCGCCCATCTAAAACTCTCCCTCACGCTGAGAGCCACCGGGTTCTCCGAGCAGATGAAGGGGCGCCTGAACATTTTCCTGACAAACTCGCTAGAAGAAGCCACACCCTGGGCTTCTAACCTGTTTGCACAATGGCTGGCAGACGAAGCATACCAAGCCTCCCGTATAAAAACAGAGACGCCGGTAATGATATGTATTGGCAACCCTCCTTACTCTGTATCCAGCCAAAACAACGGTAAATGGATTACCGACCTAGTGGGGGACTATAAACGAGATCTGGACGAACGGAATATCCAGCCCCTCTCAGACGACTACATTAAATTCATCCGTCTGGGGCAGTACTATATCCATAAGAATGGAGAGGGTATCCTTGCCTTCATATCAAACAATTCGTTCTTGGACGGTATTATCCACCGCCGGATGCGCAAGAGCCTGCTTGAAGAATTCGATAGCATATACATCCTAGACCTTCACGGCAACAGTCGTAAAAATGAGACAGCGCCAGACGGGGCTAAGGATGAAAATGTATTCGATATCATGCAAGGTGTCAGCATCAATATTTTTGTCAAGACCAGCAAGAAGGCAAAAGGGGAACATGCGACTGTTTTCCATTCTAACTTGTATGGATCGCGTGAAAGCAAGTATGATTATTTGAACTCGTGCAGGTTCGATTCTATCTCTTGGGCACCGGTGAGAAACACATCGCCATACTATTTTTTCATTCCAAAAGACTTTTCATCACAAGCGCAATATGATAGAGGCTTCAAAATCGACGAATTGATGTCGTCATATATCAGCGGCGTTCAGTCTGGCAGAGATGACATTTTTGTGGATATGGACAAAAATGCTCTTGCAGATAGGGTTCAAACTTTATTATCTGGTAATTTTACTCAAGCGTTTAAAGATAAATACAAGGTTGTAGATTCAAGTAGTTATCCTTTGTTAAAACGGATGCAGGCGTCAAAGTTCAGCGATGAACACATTACTCACTATTATTACCGGCCTTTTGATAAACGATATATCTACTATGACAAAGAACTGATAAAACGGTCCTTCTATAACATTTTACAGAACACTCTCAAAGATAACTTCTCCTTCTTGCTCTCCAAACAGCAAAGCACATTCACTTTCCAGCACATTATTGTCTCTGACTGTGTCTCTGATATGAATGCTGTCTCCATGCAAACACGAGAGGGGAATTACGTATTCCCGCTCTATCTATATGTTTCTACTGTAGGCGAGGATGAACGTATTCCGAACCTCAACGCGGAGATAGTGGCACAAATAGAGCAGGCTCTTGGTGCCCAGACAACCCCTCAGGAGATATTCGATTATATCTATGCCGTCCTTCATAGCCCCAAGTATCGGGAGACATACAAGGAGTTCCTAAAAATTGACTTCCCCCGGATCCCATACCCGACTGACAAGAATCAGTACCATCATCTTGCTCAGCTGGGAGCGGAACTGCGGAAGTTGCATCTTATGGACGGGGCTCAGAACTGGGAGCGGCGTGTATCGTTCCCTGTTGCTGGCCAGAATTCCGTTGAGGTACTGCGGCGTGATGGCGACAAGGTCTATATCAACAAAGACCAGTATTTCGGCGGCGTGTCTGAACTCGCCTGGAATTTTTACATCGGCGGATACCAACCAGCACAGAAATGGCTCAAAGACCGGCGCGGCCGGCAGCTAGACTACAAGGACATCATTCACTACGGGCGGATTATCTATGCTTTGGAAGAGACAGACCGGCAGATGCACGAAATAGATGATGTCATTGACATGTGAAATCTTGATCCTTTTGATCCTTTAAAGGTTGTTGTAGAATCTGGCGTCCAGGCTGCGAAGTGCTTGTAGTAATCGCTTGCTCGACTTTATCAGGAGGTTCAACTTCCTGACGTTCGCATCGTCACCAGCCTTCTTGCACTGCCGCATCTTGCCTTCCTGGAAAGTAAGACGTGTATCCAGATTGTTCTTGCACTTCGCGAAGGCTACCTTGTACGTCTCATACGTTCTCTTGTCGGACTTCAAGGCAACGAGGGCGTTCATGATGGTATCTTCATACTTCACCAGTGTGGCGTTCGCCGGCACCGCAAGGGTATCCTTGTACACCGTACTTTCCAGATACTTGTTGATGGCGGTGATGGCGGCTTCGCTCGGAACCTCCGGGAGGGCAATACCCTTGGTTGAGGTTTGGGGCGTTCCCTCTGCTGCCCCCACTTCTCTGAACAGGGTGGATTTATCCATCTCCGCGTAAAATCTGAGGGTAGTTTTCACCGTGGAGTGTCCAACCAGCTTCGCAATCACATCTGCGCTGACACCCTTGTTAAACAAGTAGCAGACGTACGTCGTTCTGCCTAGGTGACTATGCAACTCCTTGTCCAGTTTGCATGTGTCCTGGATCTCCTTCAGGTATGAGTTGTATTTTTGGTTCGTGAGCAGAGGAAGCCGGTAGTCGTACTTCTCGAGGATAGCCTTCGCATCCTTCAACAGCACAGCCGTAAACACCTCATTTGTCTTCTTCCTCCGCTTCTCAACATAAATCTGCTGGGTAGCCTTATTGAATTTGAAATCCGAAGGCTCCAAAAGTGCCATGTCCGAGTAGGCCAGACCGGAGTAGCATTGAAACAAAAACAAATCTCGCACCTTCTGCAGCCTGTCTCCATTTAATTTCGCGTTGGCTATCTGCTGCAGTTCCGCATCCGTTAGGAATATCCTCGGCTTGTGGGCTCCTTTGCTCATCTTAAACCCCGCATAGGGGTTCGATTTAATCTTGCCTCTCAGGAACGCTAGGGTAAACGCTGCCTTTGCTCTGGAATGGTAATGGTAGATAGTTGGCTGAGATAGCCCCTTGTCGCGCAGGTAAAACTGCAATTTGTGGACATGCTGGATATCGACATCTTCGGCTGGCGTCTCGTCGCTAAACCCGTTCGCATCGCTGAGAGCCCTTTTCGTCAGGACATATTTTTTATATGTCTCCATGCTCAAGTCCCCAGCGTTAAGCCTTGCCCGCGCATTGTCAAGAATGTCTCGCCACATGTCTCCCAGAGAATACCGCATCGAAACGTAGCCACGCTTAAAACACTCTCTCAAATTCTCTGCTGTCAGTTCAACCCCGGCTGCTGCCATCTGCTGAACATAGTCATCCACAAGTCGCTTCTGATTTTCGCAGAAAGTTTTGATCTGGTTATTTTTCTTGGACCTTCGCTCCCGCTTGAATTCATCAGGGCGCTCCCTGCGCTGCAGTGTCAAGTACCGCCGCTCTCCGTTAATGATGATAGATAGTTCAACCGGTGCATAGCCGTCCTTATCGACTTTGGAAGGCCGGCAATAGAAGGATATGTCAAACGTCTGTCTCTGGGGCATAATACGAGGTTATTTGCGATTCTCCGGCTAAGTTAAAAGAAAATAGTCGCATTTTCAAACAGGCAGTCGCAAATAACACCCAAATCACGACAAAAATAGTCGCATTTTTTAGACGGCGATAAAAATAAAAATCCCTCACAGAATAGCCTGCAAGGGATTTTATAAAAACTTTGGCGGTGAGGGGGGGATTCGAACCCCCGGTACCCTAATTCGAGTACGTCAGTTTAGCAAACTGGTGGTTTCAGCCACTCACCCACCTCACCTAATGTACTGGGGCGCTGCCCCAAACCCCGCCGCTACGCGCTTGCTATCTGCACAAGCTAACCCTGCTCGCGCTCCGCTACCGCCTGATGGCGATGGTTTATCTTGCGGGGAATGCAAAGATAGCAGTTAAATTGTTTTTGCCAAAAAATAATTACATTTGTGCATCAATTCGGGATGTGGCGCAGTTGGTTAGCGCACCTGGTTTGGGACCAGGTGGTCCCCCGTTCGAGTCGGGGTATCCCGACCGTGAGAGCCGGCACTGCTGCCGGCTCTTTGTGTGATTTGGCGCGAAGAGCAAAACGGGTGGCGTTTTTTGTCCTCGCGGCAGCAGAACAGGGCGATTCCCCGGAAATCGTGGCGCGAAGAACAAAACGGGCGGCGTTTTTTGTCCTCGCGGCAGCAGAACAGAATCAGTTAAAGAAGCGGAACATATACCAGAACATCAAGGCGCTGGAGACGAACTTGAAGAAGGTGCCGGCCAGAAAACCCAGGAAAGAGCCGAGGGCGGGTTTGACGCTGTCGGCGATGCTGCTGCGGTTGACCAGGACCTCGGCCAGCAATGCGCCCAGGAAGGCCCCGATGAGCATGCCCCAGGGCGGGAAAAAGATGAGTCCCACGAGAAGCCCTATCATAGAGCCGCGGCCCGCGGCCTTGCTGCCGCCGGTCACGCGCGTGAACTGGGCCGGAACCACATAGTCGAGTATGGTGACAAAAATGGTGATGCCCAGCCAGATGAGCAGGAAACGGAGGCTCATCTCGCCGTTGCCGAAAAAGTAGAGCAGCAGCAGGGCGCCCCAGCTGATGGGCGGCCCCGGCAGCACGGGCAGAAAGCATCCCACGATGCCAATCAGTCCGATGATTACGGCAATGATGTTTATCCACATATTATTTTATATCGTACAGCCCGTCGGTGGATTCGTCTTCTATGAGCTGAACCTCGATGGGGATGTAGAAAATGCGCTCTTTGAGCCGCTCGCTCACCGCAGGATTGCGGCGGATGCGCTGGGCGTCCTTCTCGGTGGTGAGGATGATGGCCTGCTGATGCTTGTCGGCAAACTTCTCTATGGTCTTGATATCCTTGTCGGTGAAGACGTGGTGGTCGCCGAACTCGATGTGGAAGTTGCGCGGGTAGCGGGCGCTGATGTGGTGCCGCAGCTGGCTGCTGCCGGCGATGCCGGTGAACAGTATGGCCTCCTTTGAGTACATATAGCGGTTGTTGCCCTGCTCGAAGACCGGCAGCGGGTCAAAGTACTGTACGCTGGTAAAGAAGACCTTCTGGCCCTCGGCGATGTGGTTGGCGGCTATTGCGGCCCGCTTTTCCTCTTCGCTCAGATAAGGCGGGCACTTGGTGATGATCACAGTGTCGGCACGCCCCAGCTGCGAAGGCAGGTCGCGCAGCCGGCCGAAGGGCAGCAGGCTGTCTCTGTAAATGGGCCTGTTGTAATTGATAAGCGTGATGAGCCGGTCGGTGGCAAGCCGGCGGTACTGCATGCCGTCGTCCAGCAGAATCACTTCCGGAACGTCGCCGAAGGGCAGGGCCATGAGCATGTTCACTGCCCGGACGCGGTCCTTATCGACTATGACCTTCACCTGCGGGAACTTGCGCTTGATCTGCAGCGGCTCGTCGCCCACGTCTTCGACGCGGCTGTTGGTCTCCACAAAACGGCTTTCGGAGGGGTTCTGGCGCCCGTAGCCCCGGGAAATGACGGCCACGCGGTATGCCCGCGAAAGCAGGTAGCGGATGAACATCTCCACGTGCGGGGTCTTGCCGGTGCCGCCCACGGTTATGTTGCCGAAAGATATGATGGAGACATTGTCTATCTTGACGCTCTTTTTCCAGCCTTTGTCGTAGGCCATATTGCGGATGTAGAGCGCCAGAGCGTAGGGGAAAGCGAAAATATTACCTAGTCGAGCCATTTCTGCTCTATATAATCGAGAGTTTTGTAGATTTCGTTTACGTCGGTCAAAGTTACTAATTTCAGCCGGGTTTCCTTGAAATTTTCCAAACCTTTGAAGTAGCAGCTCAGGTGCCGCCGCATCTCAAAGACCCCGCGGCGCTCGCCCTTGACCTCTATGTTTTTTGCCAGATGGTCTTTGGCCAGGGCCACCCGCTCGGCCACCGACATCGGCGGCAGCTCCTCGCCCGTGTCCAGGAAGTGCCGTATCTCCTTGAATATCCAAGGGTGGCCGAAACTGGCGCGGCCTATCATTATGCCGTCCACCCCATAGCGCTCGAAGGCGTTCGCCGCGTCCTGCGGGGTGCGTATGTCGCCGTTACCTATAATAGGTATGTGCATGCGCGGGTTGTTCTTCACCGCGCCTATCAGGCTCCAGTCGGCCTCGCCCTTGTACATCTGGGCGCGGGTGCGGCCGTGGATGGTCAGGGCGCTGATGCCGGCGTCCTGCAGGCGCTCGGCCAGCTCCACTATGATCTTGGAGTCGTTGTCCCAGCCCAGGCGGGTCTTGACGGTGACGGGTTTGTGCACGGCTTCCACCACCCGGCGGGTGATTTCGACCATTTTGTCCGGCTCGCGCATCATGCCGCTGCCGGCTCCGCGCCCCGCAATCTTTTTCACGGGGCAGCCGAAGTTGATGTCTATCACATCCGGGTCGGCCTTTTCCACGCGCACGGCCGAGTCCACCATCGCGTCCGGCAGGTGGCCGTAGATCTGGATGCCGATGGGCCGCTCGTAGTCGTAAATCTCCAGTTTGCGGTAGGCTCCGGGCACGTCGCGCACCAGGGCGTCGGAAGACACGAACTCGGTGTACATCATGTCGGCCCCGAACTTTTTGCAGATGTAGCGGAAGGAGGCGTCGGTAACGTCTTCCATCGGCGCCAGGAAGAGGGGCCGACAGCCGAGGTCTATGTTGCCGATTTTCACGGCGGCGAAAGTAACATATTTTTGCCACTTTGAAAAAATTATCTACCTTTGCAGCCCCCCAGAAAAGACTGGGACGCAACACAAAGTATTAACCATTAAAAATCAACAGACTGTGGACACATTAAGTTACAAGACCAAGTCGGTCAACAAGGAAAACTCCTCCAAGGAGTGGGTCCTTATTGATGCTAACGATCAGGTCCTGGGACGTCTGGCAAGCAGGGTTGCTATCTTGCTCCGCGGCAAGAACAAACCCAACTTCACCCCCAACGCAGACTGCGGCGACAACGTGATCATCATCAACGCCGACAAGGTCCGCCTCACGGGCAAGAAGATGACAGACAAGGTGTACGTACGTCACACCGGTTATCCCGGCGGACAGCGTTTCGCCACTCCCAAGGAGTTGTTCTCACGCAAGCCGTTGGCCGTACTCGAGCACGCCGTGCGCGGTATGCTCCCCCGCACCCGTCTTGGCGAGCAGCAGTTCAAGAACCTGCATCTTTATGTAGGCAGCGAGCATCCTCACCAGGCGCAGAACCCCAAAACCATTACTCTTAACGAAATTTAATCTATTAGCGAAGCATGGAAGTAATTAACGCCCTTGGAAGACGTAAATCAGCTGTTGCTCGCGTTTATGTAAGCACCGGTAAAGGCAACATCACCATCAACGGCCGCACTATGGACGAATATTTCAAAGAGGATACCCTCCGCTACATCGTCCGCCAGCCCCTGGATGTTACCGACACCCTCGCTTCTTTCGACATCAAGGCCAATCTTGATGGCGGCGGAATCAAAGGTCAGGCAGAGGCTCTCCGCCTTGCAATCGCCCGCGCGCTTTGCAAAGTGGACACCGAAGCATACCGTCCGGTTCTGAAGTCTAACGGCTTCCTCACCCGCGATGCCCGCGAGGTCGAGAGAAAGAAACCCGGTCAGCCTGGTGCACGTAGACGTTTCCAGTTCAGCAAACGTTAACATTAACACTGATTTACT
>CACXHG010000176.1 GCA_902767355.1 uncultured Bacteroidia bacterium | reverse complement strand
CGTGAAGGATTTGGCCACGGTGCGAGACACCATCAAGGACCTCTCGCTGGACGAGAAGACCAACGGCCGCGACGGCGTGCGTATGCGCATCACCAAGCAGTCCGGTGCCAACACCGTTAAGATCTGCCGCGATGTGCGCAAGGAGATGGAGAATATCAAACACAACCTGCCGGACGATATCCAGATACAGGTTCTGTTCGATACCTCCGAAGATATCGAGGACTCCATCAACTCGCTGGAAGAATCCATCCTCTATGCCCTGCTGTTCGTGGTGCTGGTGGTATTCTTCTTCCTGGGCAAGTGGAGGGCCACCTTTATCATCGGCATCACAATCCCTATCGCCCTGATAGTCGGCTTTATATATCTCTGGCTGGCAGACAGCTCGCTCAACATCATCTCGCTCTGCTCCCTCACGGTTGCCATCGGTATGGTGGTGGACGACGCGATTGTGGTGCTGGAAAATATCACCAAGCATATAGACCGCGGCAGCTCGCCCCGCGATGCGGCCATCTACGGTACCAACGAGGTTTGGGTTTCTGTCATCGCCACGACATTGGTGATTGCGGCCGTGTTTATCCCGCTGACTATGCTGCGCGGTATGGCCGGCATCCTGTTCAAGGAGCTGGGCTGGATTGTGACCATCGTGGTGGCCACTTCTACCCTGGTGGCCATTACCCTGACCCCTACGCTGGCCAGCAAGATGCTCAAGCCCCGCAAGGTGGCTGTGGACGAGAAGGGCCAGCTGGTCGATATGGAGAAAAAGAACGACTGGTATCAGAAATATGTGGTCGGTTTCCTGGACAAGGTGGACAACGCCTACGCCCGCCTGCTGGGCTGGTGCCTAAGGCATAAGGCCATCACCCTGCTGATAGCCTTCGCTCTCTTTGCAGTATCGCTCATACCGCTTGCCACCGGCAAGATCGGCACCGACTTTATGCAGCAGACCGACAACAGCCGCGTCAGCATCAACATAGAGTTGCAGAACGGCACCAAGATAGAGCAGACCCTGCTCACCGCGCGCGCCCTTGAAGCGCGGTTCTGGGAGCTGGTTCCGGAGATGAAGCGTCTGGCCACCACCGCCGGTACCAACGACGACAGCGGCGCGTCCGCCATCTTCTCCAATACCACCAACAACACCATTTCGATGATGGTGGTGTGCGTGCCGAAAAACGAGCGCGAACGTTCCATCTTTGAGATTGCCGAGGTTCTGCGCGAAGAAATCGCCAAGTATCCCGAGATCGTGCGCTTCCAGTGCGTGGTTTCCAGCGGCTTTGGCGGTGGCGGCGGAGCCTCTACCGTGAATGTCGAAATCTATGGCTATGACTTTGACGCGACCAATATCGTGGCCAATGAGGTGAGCGATGCCATTCGCGACAAGGTTCCCGGTGCCCGCGATGTCAAGATCAGCCGCGACAAGGACCGTCCCGAGCTGAATGTGGTTGTGGACAAGGAGAAAGTCTCCCAGCTGGGCGTGAGTTCGTCGGTGGTATCCACCTATATCCGTAACCGGGTGAACGGTCTCACCGTGGGTTATCTCAAAGAGGACGGCGACGAATACGACATCGTGGTGCGTCTGAAGGAAGAAAACCGCAACAGCATCTCCGACATCCTGGATCTGACTATCCCGACCCCGACCGGCAGCCGTGTCAAACTGGGCGAGATAGCCACTGTCAACGAGTATTTTGCGCCGCCCAAGATAGAGCGCAAGAGCCGCCAGCGCTATGTGAGCGTGAGTGTTACGCCCTACAAGGTGTCGCTGGGCGAGCTGGCGCAGCAGATCAGCGGCGTGATGGGTGACATCAATATGCCCAACGGCGTCACCTACACCCTGGCCGGTGACTATGAAGAGCAGCAGGAAAGTTTCGGCAATATGCTGATGCTGCTGTTCATGGTGCTGATGCTGGTTTATGTGGTGATGGCTTCCCAGTTCGAGTCCTTCTCCAAGCCGGCCATCATCATGCTGTCCATCCCGTTTGCCATTACCGGCGTCATCCTGGCCCTGCTGAT
Source organism: uncultured Bacteroidia bacterium (assembly GCA_902767355.1). GTDB lineage: Bacteria > Bacteroidota > Bacteroidia > Bacteroidales > UBA932 > Equibacterium. The sequence continues at coordinate 4,935 of CACXHG010000176.1, read as the reverse complement.
CACCAACACCTCTCTCGATTTGATCGGCGCCCTGGGAGTGATTATGCTGATGGGTATCGTGGTCAAGAACGGTATCGTGCTGGTCGATTACATCAATCTGATGCGCGAGCGCGGGCACGACATCAACGACGCTGTGACCCTGTCCGGCCGCAGCCGTCTGCGTCCCGTGCTGATGACGGCGCTGACCACCATCCTGGGCATGGTGCCCATGGCCCTGAGCACAGGCGAAGGCAGCGAGATGTGGCATCCTATGGGTATCGTGGTTATCGGCGGCCTGCTGGTGTCCACCTTCATCACCCTCATCGTGGTGCCGGTATTCTATGCCGTGCTCAGCAAGAAGGGCGAGCGCGACAAGGAGGCCAAGCATCGCAAGGAATATATCTTTATGCAACTTAAACCCGAAGAGGAGAAATAGACCGACATGAAAGCAGTTTTTATAGTGTTCAACCAGGCCAACACCGGCCGCGTGGAATATATGCTGGACGAACTTAAGATTGCCGGCTTCACCTTTTTCGAGCAGGTGCAGGGCCGCGGCACCAACGGCGGCGAGCCCCACCGCGGCACCCACGCCTGGCCGGAGATGAACTCCGCGGTGATGACGGTGATAGAAGACGAGCGCGTAGATGACCTGCTGCTGACCGTGCGCAAGCTGGATATGCGCAACCGCGAAGTGGGCGTGCGCGCCTTTGTGTGGAATATCGAAAAAATGGTATAACTTTGTAGAAAATAAAAGGACAAACGATATGGCACAAGTTATCAACGATTCTAATTTTTCTGAAATACTGAACGCAGGCAAGCCCGTCCTGGTGGATTTCTGGGCTACCTGGTGCGGTCCCTGCCGCGCCATGGCTCCCGTAATCGACGAGCTGGCTGCCGACTACGACGGCCGCGTGATCGTGGCAAAGTGCGACGTGGATGAAGCCACCGAATTCCCCACCGAATTCGGCATCCGCAACATCCCTACATTCATCTTCTTCAAAGACGGCAAGATGGTGGACCGCCTGGTGGGCGTGACTCCCAAGAGCGCTTTTGTAGAGAAACTGGATTCCCTGCTGTAGCATGAAGCGGCTGACTTGTTTTCTGGCGGCGCTGGCCATGGGCCTGTCGCTGAGCCTGTCGGCCTCAGCCGGCGGCGGCTTTCTCGTGAAGGCTGGTGTGTCCAATTCCAATATGGATCTGAACAAGGATGTGGCCTCGGTCATTTCCGAAGATGTCTTCAGCGGGTCCTTCTTCAAGAATTTCACCAGCTTCAATGTGGGCGTCGGCTATCGCACCGGTGCCTGGAACGGTTTTAAATTCCAGCCGGAGCTTGTCTATAACGTGCGTGGCACCCGCATCGACGATGCCACCAACTGGAAGATGGGTTATCTTGAGATGCCCCTCAACCTGCAGTGGGGTTTGGATCTGATCCTGCTGAGGCCGTTTTTGCAGGTGGCTCCCTGCATAGGCTACAGCTTTGCCAACGCCATTTCCGACACGCAGGCCGGCAATACCCTCGGCCCTGTGACCCGCGACGCCTCCCGCTTCGAATACGGCCTGAGCGTCGGCGGCGGCCTGGACCTCATGAACCGCGTGCAGCTGTCCGTTACCTATAACTGGAATTTCGGCCCGGTAGCCAACCTGAACGAATATCAGGATCAGGTGGCATCCATCGAGCGCCGCAACGCCCGTTGCCTGCAGATTTCGCTGGCATATATGTTTTAATCCATGATCACCCAGGCAAAAGAGTTTCTCGGCGAAGACTGGAAGTTGTTCGAGCAGCTTTTTGCCCAGACTCTGGAAAGCAGGATTCCCATCCTCAACAAGGTTAACAAATATCTGATGGAGCGCAGCGGAAAGCAGCTGCGCCCCATTCTTTCTATGCTCGCAGCCAGGCTTTGCGCTGGGACTTGCTCGCGTGCCAGCGTGCTGTGCGCAGTGGCCAGCGAGCAGATGCACACGGCGACTCTGCTGCACGACGATGTGGCCGACGAGGCCGACATGCGCCGCGGCCAGCCCACCGTGAGCGCGCTGCTGTCTCCCCGTGCAGCCGTGCTTGTGGGCGACTTCTGGCTGGCGCGGGCCGTGGACACCATCATCAACGAGTGCCGGAAGGAGACCTTCTCGGACTTTGCCCGCTGCCTGAACGACTTGGCAGAAGGGGAGATGTTCCAGATAGAGAAGGCCGAGCACCTGGACACCGGCTACGACGACTATATCTACATTATTGCGCGCAAGACGGCGTCGCTCTTCCGTGCGGCCATGAAGGGCGGGGCCCGCAACAGCGGGGCGACCGAAGCCCAGATAGAGGCCGTAGACTCCTTCGCTTACCACCTCGGTCTGGCGTTCCAGATGCGCGACGACATACTGGACTATTCTCCGCAGCTGGCACTTGGCAAACCCACCGGCGTGGATATCGCCGAGCGCAAGATAACCCTGCCGCTGCTGGGAGCCTTTGAGAATGCCGGCGCAGACTCGCGCGCGAACGTGACGGCCGACATCGAAGCCGGCCGCTACGATGCCGTGCTGGGGTTTGTACAGGACAACGGCGGCATAGAATACGCCCAGAAAGTCCTCGAATCCGAGACCCGCCTGGCCGTGGACTGCCTGGCCGCCTTCCCCGACTGCCGCTCCCGCCAGCTGCTCACCTCCCTCGCCCAAAGCCTCTGCCTGCGCGAGAAATAGTTGTTTATTTGCCGCTGAAATACAATTTTTTTACCTTTGCCTCCGTTTGGCACGCATTGTGCTTTTATCATGCTTTGGAAAAACATTTTACCTGCATTATGAAAAAGATATTTATCACTTTGGCTGCCGCTTTTGCAGCATTCGGGTATGTGAACGCCCAGGACATCGAGACTGCCGTGAATCTCTACAACGAGGCCGGCACCATTCTTAACGAGGGTAATGTAGCAGAGTCTCTGCCCAAGTTTCTGGAGTGTCTTGAAATGGCCAAGGGGCTTGGCGAAGAGGCCAGCAATGTGGTGCTCGACTGCCAGAATATCATTCCGCAGATTTATATGAAACTTGGCGAAGAGGCTGCAGAGGCTTCTGATTTCGACAATGCACTTGCCAATTTCCGCAAGGTTGTCGAGACCGCAACCGAATATGGCAACAATGAGGATGCGCTCGACCGTGCGCAGAACCTGATTCCCAAGATGCTTATGGCAAAGGGCGGCGCAATGCTCAACGCCAAGGAGTTCGACAAGGCTGCGGAGGCTTTCAGGGCTGTGGTTGCCGCAGACTCTACCAATACCACCGCAATGATTCGTCTGGGTCACTCTCTGGTTGGCAAGGGCGATATGGACGAGGCTATCGAGGTGTTCACCTCCGCTGCAGAGATTGCCGGCGAAGGCACCAAGACAGAGAAAGACGCCATGAAGCAGATTGCCAACTGCTACCTCAAGAAGGCCGTCGCTTGCCAGAAGGCAAAGGACAACCGCGGCACTCTGGAGAATGCGCAGCATTCGGCTCAGGCTATGTCCACCCCTAACGCGCAGAAGCTTATCGGCGTAAGCGCCCTCAACCTCAAACAGTTCGACACTGCAATCGAGGCTTTCGAGGCTTACCTGGCCATCGCCCCCAGCGCAAAGGACAAATCTCAGATCGTCTATCAGCTGGCTACCGCTTACGAAGGCCGCAAGGACCGCGCAAAAGCCTGCGCTTATTACAAGCAGATTGTGAGCGACCCTCAGTTTGGCGCTGTTGCCAAATACAAAGTAGAGGAAGAGCTTAAATGCAACCAGTAAAGCTTGAGCTTCTAGCTCCGGCCAAAAACTCGGACATCGGCATCGCGGCCATCGACTGCGGTGCCGATGCCGTATATATCGCAGGGCCGGCGTTCGGCGCACGCGCCGCGGCGGGCAATCCCGTGCAGGAGATTGCCCGTCTGACGGAGTATGCCCACCGCTTTTCGGCCCGGATCTATGCGACGGTAAACACCATCATCTACGACCATGAGCTGGAAGATGCCCGCCGGCTGATATGGGAACTTTACGACGCTGGTGTGGATGCGCTCATAGTGCAGGATTTGGGCATCACCCGCATGGACCTGCCGCCCATAGAGCTGCACGCCTCCACGCAGTGCGCCATCCGCACACCGCAGCAGGCGCGCCTTCTGGAGAGCCTGGGTTTCAGGCGGCTCATCCTGGAGCGCCAGCTCTCTCTGGAAGAAATACGCGCCATACGCTCGGCGGTGAGCTGCGAGCTGGAGTTTTTCGTGCACGGCGCCATCTGCGTCAGCTACAGCGGCAACTGCTACCTTAGCCAGTACCTGGCCGGGCGCAGCGCCAACCGGGGCGCCTGCATACAGGCCTGCCGCAGCCTCTACGACATAGTGGATGCCGACGGACGCCTCATTGCCAAAAACCGCAGCATACTCTCGCCCAAGGATTATTGCCTGGACGGCCGCCTGGCCGACCTGGCCGATGCCGGAATCTGCTCTTTCAAGATAGAGGGCCGGCTCAAGAACGATTCGTATGTAAAGAATCTGGTGCGGCACTACCGCGGCCGGCTGGACGCTCTCTGCGCGGCAGACGCGCGTTTTGCAAAAGCCTCTTCCGGCAGCGTGGAGGGAGGGTTTACGCCCAATCCTGCGGCCACCTTCAACCGCGGCTACACGGAGTTTTATATAGACGGCCGGCGTTCGCGCTGGAACAGCCTGGAGGGCACCAAGTCCATCGGGGAGTATATCGGTACCGTCGTCCGGCTGGACGGCCAGCATCGGCCGCCGCAGATAGTGATAGACTCCGACAAGCCCCTTGCCAGCGGCGACGGGCTGGTGTTCGCAGGCAAGGCGGGCATCACGGGCATGCGTGCCGATGTGGTCCAGGGCAATTCGGTCAGCGTCAAGGACCTTTCGGGCATACAGCTCGGCGACAAAGTATGGCGCAACTACAACATAAAGTTCGAGAAAGAGATTCAGGCCAACAGCCCGCGCCGCAAGATAGACGTTTCGCT
>CACXHG010000175.1 GCA_902767355.1 uncultured Bacteroidia bacterium | reverse complement strand
GGCCGGTCTTTTGTGATTCAACTCTTCCTCCCAGAGTCTTTCACGTAGAGAGTTACCTTTGCCGATGTAGATGATACCGTCGTCTCGCACCTTGCCATACTTTGCCGGAAGGGATGCTCCTTTCTTGAGTTTGATGCAGTATAGCCCAGGGACATCTGGGACCATCTCTACAGATAGAGCACCGACGGAAACAAACTCTCCCTGCAGCAGGTTTTTCTCCGTTGCGGCCAATCCCTTCACGGCTTTCGGAGCGGTGGCCACCGTTTTTGTTGCCTTGGAAGTCACAGCAGGTCGGGGTGTTGATTTGCCGATAGACGATCCAACCAAATCATAGATATGGTTGATGACACTCTTCTCAGCGCCGTTGAGAGGAGAGCCCTTATGACGCTCATAGGCCGTTGCAACAATCCTTTTGTCGGAAGGAAGTGCCAGTTGGCCACCAGACAGAAATGCGCCTGTGGAGTCCATATATCCAAGAACCTTCTGAGCAGCTCGTTTCCTAATGCTCGGATTACTCAGACCTTTGGAATCCAGATACCTATCCACAAGGTCGGCCATTTGCTTTGTAGTCATAGTATTGTGGCTTCTCGTACAAAGGTACGCATAACTCTCCGAATCTCAATGTCCCACTGGCATGTACTTTACTTTGTCCCTGTACTACCTACACTACCTGCACTACCTGAGTGAACTACACTATCATGCACGCACTTTTTCGAATCATTCAACACTTTTAAGTAATTCCGTTCGACACTCTCAATAGGGCTGCCTATCTTTGTCCAAGCGCAGATGCCCAAAGCACTCACCGCCGCGGTTTTTTCCCCTTGAGCACCGTGATGCGCCTTAGGGGCTGCTATGGGGGGATATCGTGTGCTCAGCCCGCTTCCTGGTAGCGGATTGAGCACTTTTCTTGGTGGTAATGTTCTGATAATGAGCGCTGAAATTACTCGGCGAGTGCTCAATGGTTAAAGTTTACCCCTGAGTTATAGTCGCACCGCCAGCTTCAGGTGAAAGGGATGCGTGCTGCAGCGGATATTGTGCTTTTTAGCTGCGCGTCAGCTTCGGAAGCTCCGGTTAGGGGCGGGGACGAGGCGAGAAATGCCCGGTGGGCATTTTGACGCCGAGCGAACGACACTAATTGAGCTCGTCAACGACGTTCCAGGTGCCGGCCAGGCGCCTGGAAAAGGAGGCGTCGCAGCGAAAAGGAGCTGCAGAAGCAGTTAAACGCGCAGCGTTAAGAAAAGCACCATCCGCAGCAGCACGCACCCCTTCCGAATAAGCGTATAGCTAAGCGTTTTCTTTGGAAATACTGCAGCCACGGCAGTCGGTGCAACCGAGGTCGGCGCAGCTGGCATCGGTCTTGCCGTGTTTTCGAGCCCAGAGGCGCATTTCCTCTTCTTTGGCGCATATAATGCCGCGCTTGCGCAGTTCCTTGTTGTGCGCTATCTCACCGTCCGGGAACTTGCCGTCCTTGCGGAAGATGATGTTGAAGCACAGCCCAAACACGCACAGGGCGACGATTGCTATGGAGAGGAGAAAGAGTTTCATGACTTACAGGCATTTGAATGCAGGCGCCAGCGGCTTGCCGCTCACGGTGAACATCTGCGGGATCTGCATAATCTTGAAGGCCGAGGCGTGGCGCAGGCCGATGGCCCGCGTGGCTGCAGCTTTGTCGGGGAAAGAAGCCAGGACTTCTTCTTCGCTCAGACCCTCTTCATTGAGGGCGTGCAGCACTCGGTCCAGAACCTCGTAGGGCGGCAGCGAGTCGCTGTCTTTCTGCCCAGGTTTAAGTTCGGCAGACGGGGCCTTGGTAAGGATGTGCTCCGGGATGCGCTCGCCGTTGCGGTTTATGTAGCGGCAGAGCTCATAGACCTGCAGTTTATAAAGGTCGGCAATCACCATTATGGCTCCGGCCAGGTCGCCGTAGAGTGTGCCGTAGCCGCAGGAAAGTTCGCTCTTGTTGGAGGTGTTGAGCACCAAAGCATTGAACTTGTTTGAATAGGCCATCAGTATGAGGCCGCGGATGCGAGCCTGGATGTTTTCCTGCGCCGTGGTCCACTTTCCGTCGGCAAAAAAGTGGCCCAGTGAAGCCATTGTGGCGTCGTAAACCGGCCGGATGGGGATGGTCTCGCTGCTGATGCCCAGATTGGCCGCCAACTGCTCCGAGTCGCTGATGGAGTGGGAGGTGGAGAACTCGCTGGGCATCATGATTCCATGCACATTCTCCGCACCCAGGGCATCTGCGGCGAGCGCAGCCACCAGCGCCGAATCCACGCCGCCGGACAGGCCTATCACGGCCTTGGTCATCCCGGCGCCGGCAAAGTAGGCGCGGATTTTATCGATGAGTGTCTGATATACTGACTCTATGGTGATCTCGGGTTCGAGTATCATAATCTAAAAAATAAAACTGTCGCTGATGGGGCGGTTGTTATAGACCTTGGTGATAATGTCGGCAAAGATGTTGGCCACCGAGAGCACCTTGAACTTGGAGGTGTCCTGGCCTTCGGCAGGTCTTAAGGGGATGGTGTCGGTCACGATGAATTCCTTTATGGCAGAGGCGCTGATACGCTCGTAGGCGCTGCCGGAAAGGACGGGGTGGGTGCACACGGCGCGCACGCTCAGGGCGCCTTTTTCCATGAGCATGTCGGCGCACTTGGTAATGGTGCCGGCGGTATCGACCATATCATCTACGATTACCACGTTGCGGCCCGCAACATCGCCTATGGCGGTCATGGAACCCACGACATTCGGCCTCTCGCGGGATTTGTGGCAGATGATCATGGGCACGCCCAGGATGCGGGAGTAAGCGTTGGCCCTCTTGGCTCCGCCCATGTCGGGGGAGGCGATGGACAGGTTCTCCAGCTTGAGGTCGCGCAGATACGGCAGGAAGATGCTGCTGGCGTATATGTGGTCTACCGGAACATCGAAGAAACCCTGGATCTGGTCGGCGTGGAGGTCGCAGGTCATCACGCGGTCGCAGCCGGCGGCAACCAGCAGGTTGGCCACCAGTTTGGCGCCGATGCTGACCCTGGGGCGGTCCTTGCGGTCCTGGCGGGCCCAGCCGAAGTGGGGGATTACGGCGATGACCTTAGGCGCCGAAGCCCTGTGGGCGGCGTCGATCATCAGCAACAGCTCAAAGATATTCTCT
>CACXHG010000174.1 GCA_902767355.1 uncultured Bacteroidia bacterium | reverse complement strand
GAATTCTGCCACAAGATCGGCATGAACTACGTTTCCTGCTCTCCTTTCCGCGTTCCCATCGCACGTCTGGCAGCAGCTCAGGCAGCCATCAAGAATGCTTAATCACATTTAAATCCGATAGTTATGTAGAGGCCGGGCTTCCCGGTCTCTACATTTTTTAATCTGTATGCGCAAGTTCTCATCATATCTGATGGTGGCCCTGAAAGGCTTTCTTATGGGCGCCGCCAATGTTATCCCGGGCGTGAGCGGCGGGACAATCGCATTTCTGACCGGCATCTATCAGGAGCTGATAGAGTCCATCAAAGCCATAGGCGGCAAAAATCTCGGCCTGCTGTTCAAGGGCAAGTTCGCCCAATTCTGGAAGGGCATCAACGGCAACTTCCTGCTGTCGCTGGCCATAGGCATCTTGCTGAGCATCTTCTCGCTGGCCAAGCTCATGACCCACGTGCTCGAAGTCTATCCCATCCAGACCTGGGCCTTCTTCTTCGGACTGGTGCTGGTGTCCACCGTGTATATGATAAGGCAGCTCAAGGACATTAAGCTCACGGGCTGGCTGGCCATGGCCGTCGGGATCGCCTGCGGCGTGGCCCTCTGCCTGGTCGCCCCCAGCCAGACCGGCAACAGCCTGCCATTCATTTTCGTCTGCGGAGCCATCGCCATGTGCACCATGATCCTCCCCGGCATCTCCGGCAGTTTCGTGCTGGTGCTGCTGGGCAAATACGCCTATATGCTGGAGGCCGTCGGCAATCTGGACATACTGGTGCTGGCTGTCTTTTTACTGGGCGCAATCATCGGCATCCTGGCCTTCTCACACGCCTTCTCCTGGCTTCTGAAAAAGGCCTACAACGGCACCATGATGTTCCTGTCCGGCCTGATGCTGGGCTCGCTGGTGAAAGTCTGGCCGTGGAAGACCCTGCTCGAAGGCGGCACCGACCGCCCCGTGCTGCCGGGCCAATATGCCGGGGACCCGGCGCTTGCCGGCGCAATAATATGGGCCATAGCGGGAGCCCTTCTGATTGTGGCGATAGAAACTGCGGCCGCAGCCATCCAGAAGAAAACTACTTCTTCTCTTTCTTAAGGGCTTTGGGATAAGCCACCCGGCCGTGATAGACCTGCTGCAGCTGGTCTGTGAAAACCTGCTTTATGCTGTCTATCTCCCCGAGGGTGATATCGCCCTTGGCAATCTGCCCGTCGGCTATCTTGCCGTCGATTATCCGGCTCACCAGGGCGGCGATGCTCTCGCGCGAATAGTCGCCCAGCGAGCGCGAAGCGGCCTCTACACTGTCGGCAAACATCAGCACCACAGCCTCTTTGCTCTCGGGCAGCTTGCCCTTGTAGGTAAACGGCTCCACATTGGCCGGATCCCCGCCTTCGTTGCAATACTTGGTGTAGAAATACATCGTCTTGGTGGTACCGTGATGGCTGGCAATCATGTCCGTCACCGGCTCGGGAAGATGGTGCTTCTGGGCCAGGGCCAGACCGTCCTGCACATGGCGTATGATGTCCTGCGCACTCTGCTCAGGAGTAAGGTTCTTGTGGTAATTGTCGCCGGCCGCCTGGTTTTCGGTAAAGCAGAGCGGATTGGCAATCTTGCCTATGTCGTGGTAGAGCGCCCCTACCCTCACCAGACGGGTGTTGCCGCCCACGACGCGGCAGGCAGCCTCGGCAAGGTTTGCCACACCCAGCGAATGCTGGAACGAACCGGGCGCCTTGCGGGAAAGCTCCAGAAGCAGCGGGTTGTTGGTGTCCGAAAGCTCCCAGAGGCGCATCTGCGACACCAGGGAAAATATCCTCTCGAAAAGATATATGAAAGGATAGCCGAGTATGGACAGGATCGAATTCAGAGCCAGGAAAATGACGACCTTCTGGTCAAACGGCGTGCCGGACAGGATGCGGAAAACCGTATAGACAAACATCAGGGCCAGGAAAATGAAAGCCGAGTTGGCAAACTGGCGGAAGCCGCGGTTGAAAAACTTGTAGCTCTGCAGCAGCACGGCTCCGGCCAGGGCGTTCATAAGATAAAGTTCCACACCGTTGTCGCGCAGCGCGATCAGCGGCAGAAGCGCCGCCAGATACAAGCCCAGGCATATCCTGTTCGGGAAAAACTCCTGCACATAGAGTATATACAGGGCGAAAGGCATCAGATACAGGATGGACTCGTTTGCCGCCGGGAACACCGCCACGGCCACATAGACCAGGGTGTAGAGCAGCAGCAGGAAAGCTGTCAGCCGGAACGAAGACAGCAGGCTGCGGTCGGCGGTGAAAATCGCCAGGGTATATATGGCCAGCAGCAGAATCACCAGCAGCAGGTGGCTTAAGTTTATCAGCCAGTCGGCCTGCGTGTTGCCGCCGTAGGCAGATATGTATTCGGCCTTGTAGGAATCCAGGATGCGGGCCGTTTCGCTGGTCACAATCTCGCCGCGCGAGATAATCTTCTGGCCGGAATACACCATCCCGGAAGTAGGTGAAATATAGTCCAGAGCCTGACGCTCAAGGGTCGCCGTGGTCTGGGCGTCGTAATACATATTGGGCACAATGGCTTCCGAAAGATTGTTCCGGGCCACCAGCGAATCCACATTCACATCCGCTGCGACCGCGCGCATGTCGGCCAGAAACCTGTCGCAGGCATCGGCGGTAGTGAACACATTGCTGGCGGGACGGCTCTCTATGCTCTTGCCGCGCTTGACGCTTATCATCTGCGCGTCGCTGTTCAGCGAAGACACCACGCCATTGGAATAGATGTGTGTCAGCGAAGCTTTTACGGCCTGCTGCAGCGAGTCCGGCTCGAAAGCGGCAAAGGCACCCAGCACCTGAGACAGGACGTTTTCGTCGTAGCGGTAGCAGTCCAGCTTCTGCGCCGATTTCTGCTCCCTCTCCGCCGCCAGCTGCTCGTCCGACTTGAGCACCGGGAAATCGAAGGTCGCCGTCAGGCTCTCATAATTCCACGGACTGCCCACCTGATAGCGATAGCGGAAATTGTTGCGGTCTGTGAAAAAAATCAGCATAACGGCTATCACAATCAGAAACAGAAGGGGTATGCGCAATTTCTTCATCAGGGCGGATTTTGGAGTGTAAAGGTAAACAATTCTTGGTAATTAAAGAAAAATACCCTATCTTAGCGCTCCGCTTTGAACGGTACCATGGCCGAGTGGTTAGGCACAGGTCTGCAAAACCTGGTACAGCAGTTCGATTCTGCTTGGTACCTCCAGACATTTTGAGCTGACTGGATTTTGGTCAGCTCTTTTTTTTATTAGATATGACCCAGACTTTTAAAAGAAAGATTCACGAATACATATTGCTGATTCTCGGCAACTTCATCTTTGCCGCCGGCGCCGTAATGCTGGTGGAGCCCTACGGTTTCGCCCCTGGCGGGACCTACGGCCTCGGCATGGTATTCCACCACCTGTGGGGCTGGGAGACCGAGTTTGCGGCACTCTGCATGGATATTCCTCTGCTGATCATAGGCTTCATCATATTGGGCAACCGTTTCGGCGTCAAGACCATCGTGAGCACCGTTCTGCTGCCGCTGTTCATGCAGCTGCTGCACCGGGTCTATGGCTACGCCTCGCTCATAGAGCCCGAAGTCGTGGAGATGACCGCCTACCAGCATCAGATCATAGCCTCCATCTTCGGCGGCGTGGTATATGGCATCGGGCTGGGTCTGGTCTATCGCTCCCACGCCACCACGGGCGGCAGCGACATCATCGCCATGATCCTGCGCAAATACACCCGCCTGTCGATGGGTATCTGCACCCTCATAGTG
>CACXHG010000173.1 GCA_902767355.1 uncultured Bacteroidia bacterium | reverse complement strand
GTGTTCCAGCGGTCGTTCAGCTGCAGGGCGGAGACCACGTTGCCCTCGTACATATTGTCGCTGCTGGCATACAGGTTCACAAACAGCGGTGTCTCATCAGTAGGCTTGCGGTGTTCCATGTTTATCAAGCCGGTGATGCCGCCCGCATCGTTGGCCACCGAACCCGGGCCCTTGGCAATCTGTATGCTTTCCAGCCACTGCCCCGGCACATAGTTCAGGCCGAAGGTAGAAGACAGGCCGCGCATCACCGGCATCTTCTCGTCCTGCATCTGGGTATAGACCCCGGACAGGCCCAGCAGTTTGATCTGGCGCGCCCCGGTGACGGCGTCGGAATAGCCCACGGTGACGCTGGCGGAGTTTTCGAAACTTTCGGCCAGATTGCAGCAGGCCATCTTGCACAGTCCGGCCGCCGTGATGGCCTCCGTCTTGACCTGCGACAGGCGTTTGAGACCTTCCTGGCGGGCGACTTTGACCGCCTGCTCGAGTTCATTGCTGCCATAGAGGCAAAACTCGGCCGAAGGGGTGCCTTTAGTCACGAAAACGGTATCCTGACTGTAACCGACATAGGTTGCAACCAGCGTGGCGTCAGAGTGCAGATGCAGCTCAAAGCGACCGTTTTCGTCGCATTCCAGCAGCCTCTCTTTTTCTATGTAATAAACTTGCGCGAAGGGCAGCACATCCCTGGCTCCCTTGGCGTCCTGATAATAGACTGTACCCGTAAATTCCTGGGCAGAAACGCCGGCAGCCAGGCACAGCAAAGCTATGATTGTGGTAAATAATTTTCTTCTCATAAATATATTCTGTCTTAAAAAAAGTGAATTGCCTCTACAGTAAGCCCTTTTCGGGGCGGGGCAATCACGCTCTCCTGACAGAATACATTTCAAGAATGACCTTCCCGGAAGATGCAACCCTGCTGCGGACGCTGCGGTTGAAAACAGACGTATTCAGCGGACAATCCATGGGCCGCTGTTCAAACAGCTGGCACAAGGCGAAAACATCGAGGTGGAGGCCGTCGCCACAGCTGCTCCGCAGCTGCTCGTCGGAAAGGATATGGAAAGAATTTGCACAGCAGTCTCCCGTGGTCAGCTGCGGCATACCCGTGGCGTCGCCCGATTCGGCCTCAAGATGACCGCAATGGTGGTCGCGGCCGTCGTGATGCATCCCGGAGCAGCTGTCGGCAGACAGAACGCCCACCAACTCCACCGTGTGGTCCCGTTCGCATTCGTGGAAATTGACCCCGACGAATGCGATCAGATAGACCGCCAGCAGCAGACTCACGAGCAGATTGCGTGCAAAAAGCCTCATAACTGAAGGCAAAGTTAATTAATCTCTGTGATAAAAGGCATGCGCGCGTACATCACAGCCTCGTCGCTGCAGCGCATAAAACCGTAGGCCTTTTCCATCTGGGACAGGACCGCATCCCACTTGCTGCGGGCAGAAGGTGCAGACAGCAAGGCCTTTACAGAAGCCTCGCCGCCAAACATCTCCATCAGGCGCTCCATTGTGGTCTTGGGCGTGGGGAATTCCACCAGCTTGTAGTTTTCCAGGCCGGCAGCCGTGGCTGCATAGGCGATGGCGTCCACCAGGCCGCCCTTTTCGTCGGCAAGGCCGATGCCGAAGGCATCGCGGCCGCACCATACGCGGCCCTGGGCTATCTCGTCCACAGCCTCCTTGGTCATATTGCGGCCGCCGGAGACTATGCCCAGAAACTCGTCATACACATCTTCTATGGAATTCTGCATGTATGCCAGCTCTGCGGCATCCAGGGAGCGCATCCCACCCATCATGTCGCCGTGAGGGTGAGAGCTGACGCTCTGCACGTTCACCTTCAGGGTCTTCTTGGCGGCGCCGCCCAGGTTGGGAACCATGGCAAACACGCCGATGGAGCCGGTCAGAGTGGTATTGTCGCAGAAAATCTTGTCGCACTCGGCAGAAATCCAGTATCCGCCGGAAGCGGCATAGTCGCCGTAGGAAGCTATCACTGGCTTGGTCTGGCGCAGCAGCTCCATCTCGCGGCGCACGAACTGCGAGGCCTGCACGCTGCCGCCGGGAGAATTCACGCGGAAAACCACGGCCTTGATGGTGGAATCGCTGCGTACCTTTTCCACTTCGGCTGCAAACTTGGCACCCACGATGGCCTGCTCGGTGTCGCCGTCGTCCACAATCTCGCCGTTGGCATAGAGCACAGCCACCTTATCCTTGGCCTTGGACGAAAGCTGCGCCAGCTTGCCGGGAGCATAGTCGGCCAGCTTCACGAAGCCTATCTTTTCGAATTTGTCGGTATCCGCCAGCGTGCACATGTAGGCCTTCATCTGGTCGGCGTAGTAGATGGTGTCCACCATACGGCGCTCCAGCAGGCTCTGGGCCTTGTCCAGCTCCAGGTTGGAGATCCAGCCGTCCAGCTGGGCGCGCTCGAAACCGCGGCTGGCGCATATCTCGTCGGCAATGGAAGCCCAGAGGCCATCTACCATGGCCTGGGTCTGCTCGCGGTTCTCTGCGCTCATCTCGTTTTTGATAAACATCTCGCCGGCAGATTTATACTTGCCGTGGCGTATCAGCTGCACCTCGACTCCAAGCTTGTCCAGCAGGTCTTTAAGGTAGAAAGACTGGGAAGAAACACCCATGAGCATGGCGTTGCCGTCGGTGTTCATGATCACCTTGTCGGCCACCGATGCCAGATAGTAAGACAGGGGGCTGAAATTCTCGGCATAGGCCACCACGGCCTTGCCGCTGGCGCGGAAACGCTCCAGCGCGGTGCGGAGTTCTTCGGCAGCGGAAATGGAGATCTCCATGCCGTCGGTGTTCATATAGATGAACTTTATGGCCGGGTCGGCGGCCGCCGCATCTATAGTGCGCACGGCGTCCAGCAGCGACAGGCGGGTGCCGGTGCTGCGGCCGAACAGGGCCTGGGCGGACATGTCTTCGGTGGCACGCTCAGCTATGAGACAGGACTTGTCTATGCGAAGCACAGAGCCGGTCTTGGGAGCAGCGCTGCCGCTCTTCATGGTAGAAGACGCCATACTGCCCAGCATCCCGAAGAAGATGAACATACAAACCAGCATCGCCACCAGGCAGCCCAGCAGCGAGCCCAATACTATTTTCCAAAAGGTTTTCATCGTATAATTAATTATAATTGAATTCTTTATAGCACTTCCATAATGAGCGGCAGGCGGGTCGCGTTGGAACCTTTTATCAGGATGGTCTTGCCCTCCGGCTTGAGCTTGCGGAAGAACTCCTTGAGCTGCAGGGAGGTGTCGAACACCAGGTCGCCCTCTTCGGCCACCGCCTTGAATTCGCCGCCGCCCACCAGATAGATTTCGCCGGTGATCTTGCGGGCCTTGGCCAGAATCTCGGCGTGAGCCTCCTTGGAATACTTGCCAAGCTCGAGCATGTCGCCCAGCACCAGGGCCTTGTTGGGGAAGGATGTGGACGCAAAGTTGTCCAGCGCCGCATTCATGCTGCTGGCGTTGGCGTTGTAGGCATCCAGAATCACGATATTGCGCCCGGTGTCTATCAGCTGGGAGCGGCTGTTGGACGGGATGTAGCTCTCAATCGCATTCACGGCCGCGTCGAAATCCACCTCGAAATATCCGCCCACGGCCAGCGCCGCCGCCACGTTGGTGGCATTGTAGGAGCCTATCAGGCGGGTTGTGATGCGCGACACGATATTGGCCGCCTCCACCTCCATGGTCAGATAGGGATTCACGCGCGAGGTCTTGAGCACCCGCATTCCGGCATAATCCACACCGTATGGCATCAGCTGCATACCCTTGCGGGCGGCAATCATCTCGGAAAGGATTTCGTTATCGGCATCATAAAAGGCAATTCCGCCGCTTTCGCTGAGCCAGTCATAGAGTTCGCCCTTGGTCTTCTTGACGCCTTCAAAATCGCCGAAACCTTCCAGATGGGCCTTGCCCACATTGGTAATCAGGCCATGGGTAGGCATAGCCAGCTCTACCGAAGCCTTGATCTCTCCGGGGTGGTTGGCGCCCATCTCTATCACGGCTATCTCGGTTTCGGGGGTAATCTCCAGCAGGGTCATGGGCACGCCGATGTGGTTGTTGCGGTTGCCCTTGGTGCAGGTCACCCTGTACTTGGTGCTCAGCACCGCGTTTATCATCTCTTTGGTAGTGGTCTTGCCGTTGGTGCCGGTAATTCCCACCACGGGAATGTCGAAGCGGCTGCGATGGTGCTTGGCCATGGCCCGGAAGGCCGTGAGGACATCGTCCACGATAATGAGTTTGCCCGCTATGCCTTCGCTGCAGTTTTCCCAGACATTCACATCGTCCACGACGCAGTATTTCGCCCCGCGCTCTATGGCGTGGGCCGCAAATTCGTTTGCATCAAAGTTGTCGCCCTTGAGTGCAAAAAACATTTCGCCACCCGCAATTTCGCGGGTGTCGGTAGTGTAGCCGTTACATTCGCAAAAGACTTTGTAAAGCTTCTCTACATTAAATTTTTCACCTCTTAAGTCCATATATATCAATTATTTTATCCTTATTTTGTCCCGGTAGAGCCAAAGCCTCCCGCACCGCGTTCGCTCTGGGCGAGAGCATCGACCTCTTCCCACTCTACCCTCTCGTGGCGCGCCACCACCATCTGGGCGATGCGTTCGCCGGGATTTATGATGAACGGCTCACGGCCCAAATTGACCAGCAGCACGCAGATTTCGCCGCGATAATCCGCATCGATAGTGCCGGGGGCGTTTGTCACCGTTATCCCGTGTTTGGCAGCCAGGCCGCTGCGGGGGCGCACCTGTGCCTCGTAGCCGGCCGGCAGCTCAATAAACAGTCCGGTGGGAATCATTGCCCTGTCCAGGCTGCCCAGAATCACCGGCTGGTCTATATTGGCCTTGAGATCCATTCCCGCAGAGAGTTCTGTGGCATACTGCGGGGCAGGATACTTGGATTTATTTACTATCTTGACTTTCATATTCTCAGGCATTTCTTGTCTTGTAGAGATACAGGCCCGTGGGCACCAGATACAGCATAATCAGCAGCGTGTGCAGCGCCATCTTGGGCCAGAGACCCATGTCGGGCAGCAGCAGCGACGCGCCGTAAATCAGCAGCGCAAAAGCTATGCAGAAGAGTATCTTCTTCCAATTGTACGGAATCGGATAATATTTGTTGCCCAGCACGAGCGAGATAATCATCATCACCAGATAGCTGGCGATATGGGCCCAGGCTGCGGCGTGATACGAATAGCGCGGCATGAAGATGACATTGATGACCACCGTCACCAGCAGCCCGGCCAGGGTGATCCAGACGGCATAGCCCGTCTTGCCGGAGAGCTTGTACCACATGCTTATGTTGAACTGCATTCCCAGCATCACGTAGGCCATCAGCATTATGGGGGTGATGGACAGGCCAACGCGGAAATCCTTGCCCAGCAGCAGCCCTATCACGTCCAGATAGAGCATCACAAACAGGAATCCGGCCATACAGAATGCCACGAAGTATGTCATAACCTGGGCATAGAGCGTCTTGGAATCCTTCTGCTTCTCCCTCTGGAAAAAGAACGGCTCGGCGGCATAGCGGAACATCTGCACAAAGAGCGACATTATCACCGCAATCTTGACGCCGGCCTGATATACCCCAAGGTCGGCGCGCCATGCAGGGCCGTCCAGTCCGCGCATCAACACCCTGTCCAGCAGGTCGTTCATCACACCCGGCAGACCTGCCAGCATAAGCGGGATGGAGTATATCAAAAGCGCCTTGCACACTTTTTTGTCGGGCACAAAGCGCAGGCGGAAAATCTCGGGCAACATCATCAGCAGGCATACTATGCAGCTGACAAAAATGGCAAATATG
>CACXHG010000172.1 GCA_902767355.1 uncultured Bacteroidia bacterium | reverse complement strand
TATCTGTTCCAGCGCCGCGAGCAGATAGCCAACTTGCTTGAAAAATATCGTTAAAATGAAAAAAATATCACTGATTATCGCCTGCGCTTTTATTATGGCGCTTCCGGCAGCTGCCAAAGTTTGGAAAGCAGAGACCCTTGAAAAATGCGATCCGTATATGAAAGCCCAGGGCGGCTACGGCTACCTGGTGGAGGACGGGCCCAAAGCTGCCGTCTGGTGGGCCGAGGGCTGCTATAAGCCTATGAAAGACACGCCGGTGGCAAAGCGCAAAGCCGGCAGCATCCGACTCAGCACCGCCCGCCACGAATGGGAATCGTTTATAGTCGTAATCAACCCCAAGCAGGAGCTGAAGGATATAAAAGTCGCAGTAGATGGCCTTCCGGAGGGCATTACCGCCACCGTACGCAAGGTGGAATACGTCACCACCTATTACACCAACGACAACTATGGCTGGCCGGGCGACTGGCCCGACCCGCTGCCTCTATACGAGCAACCCGAAAACGCGCCTATGGGCCAGAACACCTCCTTCTGGATTACCCTCTACACCCCGGCCGGCCAGACGCCCGGCACATATAAGGGCTCTGTTAGCCTCTCGGATGCCGGCGGCTGGAGCATCCAAATCCCAGTCAGCTTGAAGGTGCGCCCCATCACCCTGCCGGCCACCCCCACCCTGCACTCCGGCTTCGGCTTCCGTTTCGACCACGTGATAGCCTACGAAAACCTCAAGACGCAGGAGCAGAAAGAAGAGGCCTTCCGCAATTATCTGGAAATGTACCACGACTACCGCATCAGCCCCTCCTACGCCCCGTTTTACCTGACGCCGGCACGCTTCAGCTACGAGGGGATAGACTGGCAGGGCGGCAACTTTGATGCCGGCACGCATACCTCGGGCCGCTACTCCTATCGCGTGGATGACTCCTCTACATCGGCCAACGCCTCTGCCTCGGCCACCGACAAATTCATCACCATCCGCCCCGACAGAGCTTATTCCCTTGTTTTTCAGGCTAAATCAGACAACTCCCCGAAATCTGCCGTGGCCGTTGACTTCTACGACGAAAACCATGACAAAATCGAATACCGCACCGTCTGGCACTATTTTGAAACCAGGCAGGAGTGGAAAGCCGACACTCTGCAGATAAAACGCATCCCATCTCAGGCTGCCTACGCAGCGATACGCCTTTTCGGCTGCGCCCCTATGACCGCAGGTAACACTACGGGCCGGACATGGTACGACGATATCCGCTTCTTAGACGGCGCGACAGGCGAGAACCTCCTCCCGCAGGGCGGTTTCGAGCCCGACACGGCCCGCTTCAAGGTACACATCGACTGGAGCGACTTTGAGAAGACCGCCGCCAAGTATTACGGCGAAACTCCCTGGTTCACAGGCTTTACTTTCGACATCCCGGTGCTGCACAACGCCTGCGGCTACCCCTTCGGCACGCCGGAACACGAAATCATCTTCAAGGACTGTGTGCAGCAGATAGAAGCCGAATTCGAGAAACTTAACCTGCTGGACAAGGCCTACATCTATTGGGTTGACGAGCCCTTCCCGGATGCCTACCCCATGATTCACGCCACCAACGCCCTGATAAAGAAGCACGCGCCGCGTCTGAGGCCCTTCGCAGCCGAGCAGTTCCCCTTCCTGCTGAATTATAAAGACGACCCCAATCTGGAGATAATGGACGTGACCGACATTACCTGCGTGAGCTGGAACTGCCTGGACAACCACAACAAAATCAAGCAGATAAACGCCATGCCGGGCAAGGAGGTCTGGACATATCTGTGCACTGCCACCCGCGCCCCCTTCTTCACCAATTTCATAGACCACGACGCCATAGACATGCGGATGTGGATATGGGCCACCCGCACCCTGGACCTCAAAGGCATCCTGATATGGCGCAACAACTACTGGAATTCAAAGTCTGCCGTAGAGGGTGGTATGCTGCAGAATCCCTGGGACGAGCCAGCCAGCTTTGTTTACTTTGACCGCAGCAGCGAAATGACCAATGACATCTGGGGCAACGGCGACGGAAGGCTCTTCTACCCCAACAACCGCCATCCCGGCGTTGATACAGAAACGCCCTATACCGGCCGGCCGGTGCCCTGCGTGCGCCTGGAAATCCTGCGCGACGGCATCGAAGATTACGAATATCTGCACCTGCTGGAAGAAAAGATACCGCAGATGTCCGCCTCAGACGCCCGCAAGGCCCGCTCTCTGCTGAAACTGCCGCCCGAGGTGTTCCAGGACGACAATGAGCTTCACGGCGAAAAATACTACATCAAGGACCCGCAGTACCTGCTCCAGCGCCGCGAACAGATAGCCCGCCTGATAGAAAAGTACAAATAGGATTTACCGGCATTTTTTAGTATATTAGCAAGCTAATATTTTTGAAATACAGAAAACATGGTTACAGAATACCCCCATTATCTTACCAGTCTGCAGGAGTCAGTCCGCAAATACTGGAATAAGAAAGCCCTCAACGACGTCGGCGGCGAAAGCTACAGTTTTGGCGAAATGGCCGTCCAGATAGAGAAATTGAACCTGTTCATGGCCGCGGCCGGCATCCGCCCCAAGGACGACAAGGTCGCCATCTGCGCCCACAACTGTGCCCGCTGGGGTATGGTCTTTCTGGCCATCAACACCTACGGCTCGGTAGCCGTGCCCATCCTGTTCGATTTCACTCCGGACGCCGTCTGCAACCTGGTGGACCACTCCGAGAGCGTCGGCCTGTTCACCACCGGTGCAAAATGGGCCAAGATGAAGGCCGAGGCCATGCCGCGCCTGCGCTTCGCCGTCAACATAGAGGACTGGAGCCTGCTCTACTCCATCGACGAGGCCACCGCCAAGGCCTACGAAGGCATGGAGGCTGCGTTCGCGGCCAAGCATCCGTCCGGTTTCGGACCCGACGACCTCGATTATGCCACCGACAACGATGACGAGCTGGCCATAATCAACTATACCTCAGGCTCCACCGGCAACCCCAAGGGCGTTATGCTCACCCGCCGCAATATGAGTGCGATGATAGACTTCTGCAACCGCTGGATGCCTATCGCCGCCGACCACAATATGGTTTCCATGCTCCCGATGGCACACATGTACGGCCTGATGATAGAATTTATGTATCAGGTGTGCAACGGCTGCAGCATCTATTGGCTTGGCAAGACCCCGACGCCGGCCGTGCTGCTCAAGGCCTTCGCCGACTACAAGCCCCACCTGCTGGTGACCGTGCCTCTGGTGATGGAAAAAATCTTCAAGAGCAAGATCAAGCCGGTGGTCGAGAAGCCCGCCGTCAAGGTTCTCACCGCCATTCCCGGCCTTCGCCAGATCATCTTCAAGAAGATACGCGACGGCCTCTACAATGCCTTCGGCGGCAATGTCACCGAGTTCATCATGGGCGGCGCGCCGCTTAACCCGGAGGTGGAGAAATGGTTCCGCAAAATCAAATTCCCCTACACCGTGGGCTACGGCATGACCGAGGCCTGCCCTCTGCTGGCCTACCGCCCGGCACCCGAATATGTGCAGGGCTCCTGCGGCCGGGCCATCGATATCGTGGAGATACGCATAGACTCCGACGACCCTGAGCACGTGGCCGGCGAAATCCAGGCCCGCGGCCAGAGCGTCTGCATCGGCTACTTCAAGAACGACAATGCCAGCGCCAACCTCTTCACAGACGACGGCTGGCTGCGCACCGGCGACCTGGGCACCATGGACGCCGACGGCAACGTGTTTATCCGCGGCCGCAGCAAGAGCATGATACTCTCGGCCAACGGCCAGAACATCTATCCCGAAGAGGTAGAGGCGGTTGTCAACAACCAGGCGGGCGTAGTGGAGAGCGTCGTGGTGGACCGCGGCGGTAAGCTGGTAGCACTGGTCTATCCCGACCAGGCAGTCCTGCCCCATGGCGGAGAAGAACTTGCCGACCTGGCAGAAGCCATCCGCACGGGCTCCAACAAACAGCTGCCCGGCTACAGCCAGCTGGCAAAAGTGGAATTCCAGAAGGAACCCTTCGAGAAGACCCCGAAGATGAGTATCAAGAGGTTCCTGTACAAATAACTAAGCGCTGCGGGCTGCGATGACGCTCTGGGAGATGTTGATGATAAAGTCGCCCATCTTCTCGAAACAGTTTACAAGGTCCATATAGAACGACCCGGTCTCGTAGGGGTAAGACGCTTTTTCGATACTGCTCAAATGGGCTTCGCGGAGTCTGTCACGATACTTGTTGATAGCCTCCTCGGCCCGTTCGGCGTTTGTGATATCCTGCAACTCCACCAGCGGGGTGGCCAGATTATGGTGCATAGCCTCGTAGGCTACGTCTATCAGATCCAGCATATGATTCAGCTTCTCCAGCATATCTTCAGTGAATTTGCCGCCGTGATCCCAAACGCGGGCCACTATCTTGCCGACAGTCTCGCCGCTGTCGCCCAATGACTCCATCTCGCCTATGATGCGGTAGAATTCGCGCACCCGGGCCATACCGCCCTGGCTAAGTTCGTTCTTGGAGACTTCCTTGAGGTATGTTGCTATCTCTCGCTCTATGTTGTCGGTTATACCCTCATATTTGACGAGTTTTTCGTCGGCCTTCTCGAAGTCGGCCTGTGTGGGGGCATTTACCGCTTCGCGGATATAGCCCAGGTCCTTGCGGCAGATATCGCCAAACTCCACCACTTCCAGCTTGGCGCTGTTGAGGGCAAGGTCGCCGGTGGCGATATTACCTGCACTGATATACTTGAGCCGGTGTGTCTCGGACTCCTCTCCGCGACTGGGCACCATAAGGGTAACCATCTTTACCAGCAGCGGTATGAACCATACCAGTATCAAGGTGGTAATCACATTGAAGACCGTGTGCAGCACTGCCACGCTGTATGGCAGCGAAGCCACCAACGACGCCCGGGTGGCTTCGTCGGCACTTGCAAACTCTATCGTGACAGGGTTGGGAAAGCCCAGCGCTTCTACTGTTATTCCCACCAGAGAGAGAAAGGGTCTGAAAAAGGCCAGCGCCAGTATCACGCCGAACAGGTTGAATAGAAAATGCGCGCGTGCAGTGCGCTTGGCGCTGATATTGGCAACTGCAGCCGCTATATTGGAGGTGATGGTCGTACCGAGGTTGCTGCCCAGAACCATTGCCGTCGCCATAGTAAAAGGTATATACCCCTGCGCCACCAGCACCATAGTGATGGCGGTGGCAGTGGCGGAACTCTGCAGCATAAGGGTTATGACGCCGCCTGCAATCATAAAGAGGAAGACGCTCCAGATGCCGTGACCAGAGAGTGAAGCGAGGAAGGTGCGCACTCCCTCATTATCCAGCAGGACAGTAGAGGTCTCCTTGAGAGTGGACAGGCCCAGAAAGAGCAGCGCGAAACCCATCAGGAATTCTCCCAGATTGTAGTACTTCTTGATGCTCATAAACACAAAGGCCACGAACATCAAGGGAATGGCTATGGTGGCGATGCTCCAGCTGCCGCCGCCGAAACTCAGGGCGAAAATCCAGGCTGTGACTGTGGTGCCGATGTTGGCACCCATAATCACGGCAATGGCATTGCCCAGAGCCAGCAGGCCGGCATTCACGAAGCTCACAATCATCAGAGTGGTCGCGGTGGAGCTCTGGACCATCGCGGTCACCACTATGCCGGTCAGGATACATTTGAAAGCGTTGGAGGTCATCCTGGCCATAAAAGCCCGCATCCTGTTGCCGGCCATCTTCTGCAGGCCGCCGCTCATCAGGGACATTCCATAAAGGAACATTCCGAGAGAGCCCAGCAGGGTAAAAACTTTTAGGAACATTTAAGTTATGGTTTAAGTCGTATGTGAGGTATCGTCTTGGTCAGGAGCGTTTTCGCCGCCGCCGCTTTCACTTCGATTCCGAGCTTTTCTCTTGGCAAGATTCTGCCGGAAGGTCTTGTAAAGACCCTTGAGCACGAGGTGCTGCCTTTTGATTTCCTCTCCTGCGCCGACAAAGAAACCCTTGACTCCCGCCAGCACTACGAGCACGGCGAAAATCGCAAGCAGGACTATGGCAACAGTGAGAACAACCATCGCTACCGCAGGTTTTCAGTCACAAATTCCAGCAACTTCGACTGGCGCATATCCTGCGGATTTGTGCCGGGTTCGCCCTGGGGCACTTCGGTACCGAGCAAACCGAACAGCTGCTTCCAATAGACGGGAATCTCGCCTTCGCTGTTTTTAAAATTCATCGGCGCCTCTTCAAAAACAGGATTGCCATCGGCGTCCAAATAGCTGTCGCGCACCAGTTCCGTACAATAGTGCGCACCATTGTCAGCTGCAAACCAGACGTCGTATGGTTCGCCCAGATATTTCTTTGCATTGGCGACCATATCCCGGGGGCCGCCTTTGATACGCATTACCTCAAAGTGCGGCAGGCTACCGTCTTTAAGGGTAAAGTCGCTCAGGAAAGTCTCCAAAGGGTGCCGGTCCACACCGTGCTTGATGGTAGCATCGATTATCCAGGTAGTGTCTGGCTCAACCTCAAGGATTGCCACGTGGATATAATTGAGTTCGCCGCGACCGGTTGCTTGAGTAATACCGCTGGTGATATCAGTGCTGTCAAGGGAGTACTCCACGGGGATTGCCACAAAGAGCAAATCGCCGCTACGAGGGATGTCGCGCACTTCGCCGCAACCAGCTAAAAGTAAGATAGCCAGGGCTATAACAGAGTCCGTAAATAATTTCATTATGGTATGTTGTTTTAAATTTCAAATTTAATTCTTTTTTCTCGTATCTTTGAATTCTAATAAAAGAAACATCCACTAACCAATCGAATTATTATGGCAAAATTCAGATGCCCCGTTTGCGGATACATCCACGAAGGAGACTCCGCCCCCGAGAAATGTCCTATCTGCAAAGTCCCGGGCGACAAATTCATCAAGATAGAAGAAACAACCGACGGCCCGCTGCAGTTTGCAGACGAGCACGTGCTTGGCGTGGCCAAGAATGTCCAGGATCCTGAAATCCTGCAGGCCCTGCACGACGACTTTACGGGCGAATGCTCCGAGGTCGGTATGTACCTGGCAATGAGCCGCCAGGCCGACCGTGAAGGCTACCCCGAAATCGCAGAGGCGTTCAAGCGCTATGCCTGGGAAGAGGCCGAGCACGCTGCCAAATTCGCAGAGTTGCTGGGAGAGGTTGTCTGGGACACCAAGACCAATGTCAAAAAGCGTATGGAAGCCGAGCACGGCGCCTGCGCCTCCAAGAAGCGCATCGCGACCCTGGCCAAGCAGCAGAATCTGGACGCAATCCACGACGCTGTGCACGAGATGTGCAAAGACGAAGCCCGTCACGGCAAAGGCTTCGAAGGTCTTTACAACCGCTATTTCAAAGACAAAGAGTAAGCGGCGCACACCTTTTGAGAAACAGCGGCGGGGATTCCCGTCGCTGTTTTT
>CACXHG010000171.1 GCA_902767355.1 uncultured Bacteroidia bacterium | reverse complement strand
GGACTTCATCGTACTATTTAGTTTTGATTACTTTTCTTTTATTCCTTTCTATGTCAGCTAACTGATTCTCAAAATATGCAAGTGTTGCATCTATCGTCTTCTTCCCAATGCCCTTGATATGACAACCTATTTCTTCAAGAGCCTTAAGTCGTTCTGTCATAGCTTTAATGGCCATAAGTTTATCATAATTTCCTGGCGCAAATACATCTTCTATCCATTGGTTCCTAGGTTCTGAATGAAGACTTTTTGGGAGAAATAACAATATCGCGTTTTTGTTAAGTCTGCGGATGTCGCTGCACATAATAAATTATACTCTCGTATACCCCATTACGAATAAGTTGTTAATAAAAAAAGTGTGGAGCGGACCGTTTACTTTGTTGGAGGCTCTGGACTACCTGAACGCAAATAAACGTCACTCCACACCGGTATGGGAGTGTGCCGGAGGGCACAGATTGCCATACAGGGTGAAAGCGCCGCTCAACCTTGCGTTCAGAAACTGTCCAGATTTCCAACAAAGGATTAAAGCGATAACACTTTTATGTCTGTTGCTTCAAGCAACGGTGTAAAATTATGAAAAATAATTGAAAAGTGCCTGCGTTTTTGAAAAAGAATCATTTTCGCCTCTGCTCCATTGGCTGATCATTTCGCTTCTTCATAAGGGTTAACGTAGGATGTTAACCACCTTGCCCTGCAAATACTCTTTTTAAAAAGCCACTTCGTAAACTTTTCCAAAAACACCCTAAGCATAGGTCAAGCAGCTGGTATATAAAGCATTGCGGTAGGTTGATTCCTAAATCAGAACGATTTCAGCCGATTTCCGGATTATTTCAGTTTCGCGACGAGGTCATTATGATCTTTGTATGCGTTAGGATTATTGTTAATTTTGCAATTGAAAGGTTTATGCCCGAAATCAGTTCTTTCTATGGTATTGTCATCTCGATGTTTTTCAGCGACCATAACCCTCCACATTTCCATGTGAAGTACCAAGGATATGAAGCAATAATAGATATCGGCACGGGGACAATTAGAGGCAGTCTACCAAGACGGGTTGTCAACATGGTTTATGAGTGGCTCGACCTGCACCGCGATGAACTCCTGAATAACTGGGAAAAAATGAAGACTTTACAACCTTTCGACAAGATTAAACCATTGGACTAAGTCAAAATACGTATGGATCTCCTACACATCATCAGGGCGGAATATCTTCACGACTATACTCTGAAATTATCTTTCAGCAACGGAGATGTACGTGTCTTTGATTTTTCGCTTGTGTATGACGAAGGCGTTCTGACCAAGCTACAGGACATCGAGTATTTCAAGAATTACACTCTTGACGGATGGACGGTGGACTGGAACAACGAGATTGGTCTTGCGCCCGAATACCTCTACGCGCACAGCAAACCCGCAGCCTGAAAGAGAAGAGATCTCTCGACTCGCTTCGCTCGCTCGAGATGACACGAAAAGGCGCTCAATCAATACGGCAACGCGGTGAACGAAACTTATTCGTTCACCGCGTGCTGTCTGTCTTCCGTAAACCGGAACCACCCTACCTCCCCTGGTAGAACTCCTCGGCGGTCTTGATGCTGACGGAGTCGATGCCCATCGAGCAGAAGGCGCGCACGAAGGCAGTGGCCAGGCGAGCGTTGGTGATCAGCGGCACGTTGAAGTCCACGGCGGCGCGGCGGATGCGGTAGCCGTTGGTAAGCTCCACGTGGGTATAGTTCTTGGGGATGTTGATGACCAGGTCTATCTGCTTGTTTTCCAGCAGGTCAAGCGCTGCGGAGAACTTGCCTGCAAGACTCGGATCCTGCTCCACCTCGCTCGGCCAGAGCGCACGGGTGCAGAACACGCCGTTGTCGGTCAGATAGCGCTGGGTGCCGCCGGTGGCGTAGATCTTGAAGCCCTTGGCGGCCAGCAGTCGGCAGGCATCCAGCAGCGAAGCCTTCTGCAGGGCGTCACCGGAAGAAATCAGGATGCCTTTCTGAGGTATGGCGTAACCGACCGACACGATGCTCTTGAGCAGCGCATCGTCGAAATTGTCGCCCAGGCAGCCCACCTCACCGGTAGAGGCCATGTCCACGCCCAGCACGGGGTCGGCCTGCAGCAGACGCGTGAACGAGAACTGGGAGGCCTTGATGCCCACGTAGTCGAAGTCGAATTCGTCTTTGCTCACCGGAGCCGGGTGCTCGCCCATCATGGCGCGGGTCGCCAGCTCTATCAGGTTGATCTTGGACACCTTGCTCACAAAGGGGAAAGAACGCGAAGCGCGCAGGTTGCACTCGATGACCTTCACGAAATTCTCCTTGGCCAGGAACTGGATGTTGAACGGTCCGGTAATCTCCAGCGCGGCGGCTATCTTGCGGGCCACACGCTTGATGACGCGCATGGTCTCGACATATATCTTCTGCGCCGGATAAACTATGGTGGCGTCGCCGGAGTGTACTCCGGCAAACTCGATATGCTCGGAAATCGCGTAGGCCAGGATATTGCCGCCGTCGGCCACGGCATCGAACTCTATCTCCTTGCAGCGCTGCATGAACTCGCTCACCACGACCGGATGGCTCTGGGACACCTCGGCCGCCATGGCCAGGAAACGCTCCAGGTCGTCGTCGCTGTAGCAGACGTTCATGGCCGCGCCGGAAAGCACGTAGGAAGGCCGCACCAGCACCGGATAGCCGACTTCCTCTACAAACGAATGAATCTCGCTGAGCGAGGTGAGTTCCTTCCACTTGGGCTGGTCTATGCCCAGCGCATCCACGATGGACGAGAACTTGTTGCGGTCCTCGGCGCGGTCGATGTTCTCGGCACTGGTGCCGAGAATGCGCACCTGGTGGTTGTGCAGGCGCAGGGCCAGGTTGTTGGGAATCTGACCGCCCACGGAAACTATCACTCCGTGGGGCATCTCCAGCTCGTAGATATCCATCACGCGCTCGAAGCTGAGCTCGTCGAAATACAGGCGGTCGCAGATGTCGTAGTCGGTAGATACGGTCTCGGGGTTGTAATTGATCATCACACCCCTCCAGCCCAGGTTGCGTATGGTCTGCAGGGCATTCACGCTGCACCAGTCGAACTCCACGCTGCTGCCGATGCGGTACGCGCCGCTGCCGAGCACTATCACGCTGCGCCCGTCGCCGCTGAATTCTATGTCATGCTTGCAGCC
Source organism: uncultured Bacteroidia bacterium (assembly GCA_902767355.1). Taxonomy (GTDB): domain Bacteria; phylum Bacteroidota; class Bacteroidia; order Bacteroidales; family UBA932; genus Equibacterium. Next base: position 10,935 of record CACXHG010000171.1, on the reverse strand, counting down.
GTTGTAGGTCAGATAAAGATAGTTGGTCTGTGCGGGGAACTCCGCCGCCAGCGTGTCTATCTGCTTGACATAGGGCACGATGCCGAGCTCTTTGCGGCGGGTGCGCACCTCGTCCTGGCGGGCCTCTATGCCGGGCGCATCCTTATAGAGGGCGCGGGCTATCTGATGGTCGGAAAAGCCCTGGCACTTGGCCAGCTTGAGCGTCTCAAAGGGAACAGCCTCTATGCTGGAATACTTCTGCAGTTCGGCCAGGGTATCCACCATGTTGCGGCACTTGTGCAAAAACCAGCGGTCTATCTTGGTGAGCTCATAAATCTGGTCTATGGTATAGCCTTGCTGTAAAGCCTTGGCCAGCACAAAGATACGCTTGTCGGTGGGTTCGCGCAGAGCCTCGTCTACGTCGTCCACCTCCAACTCTTTGTTGCCCACGAAACCGTGGGCGCCCTGCCCTATCATCCGCAAGCCTTTCTGGAGCGCCTCCTCGAAGCTGCGGCCGATGGCCATGACTTCGCCCACAGACTTCATGCTGGAGCCTATCTTGCGCGATACGCCGTGGAATTTACCCAAATCCCAGCGGGGAATCTTGCAGACTATATAGTCGATGGCCGGTTCGAAGAAGGCCGGCGTGGTCTTGGTCACGGAATTCTTAAGTTCGTGCAGGCCGTAGCCCAGGCCGAGCTTGGCGGCCACGAAGGCCAGAGGATAGCCGGTCGCCTTGCTGGCCAGTGCCGAAGAGCGCGACAGGCGGGCGTTGAGCTCGATGACGCGGTAGTCGTCGCTGCCGGGGTCGTAGGCATACTGCACGTTGCACTCGCCCACTATGCCCACGTGGCGCACTATCTTGATGGCCAGCTCGCGCAGCAGGTTGATGTCGTGGTTGTCCAGCGTCTGGCACGGCGCCACCACTATGCTCTCGCCGGTGTGGATTCCCAGCGGATCGAAGTTCTCCATGTTGCACACCGCGATGCAGTTGTCGTAGGAATCGCGCATCACCTCGAACTCTATCTCCTTCCAGCCTTTGAGCGACTTTTCTACCAGCACCTGGGGCGAATATGAGAAGGATTTCTCTGCCAGGGAGCGCAGCTGCTGCTCGTTGTCGCAGAAGCCGCTGCCCAGTCCGCCCAGGGCGTAGGCCGCACGCAGGATCACAGGATAGCCCAGCTCTGCCGCCGCCGCTGCCGCCTCGTCCACGCTGGACACCGCGCAGGAGCGGATTATCTTGACGCCTATCTCTTCCATGCGGGCCGCGAACTCCTCGCGGTCTTCGGTGTCTATGATGGTCTTGACGGGGGTGCCGAGCACCTTGACGCCGTATTTATCGAGAACGCCGCTGCGGTAGAGCTCCACTCCGCAGTTGAGGGCCGTCTGCCCGCCGAAGCTGAGCAGGATGCCGTCGGGCTTTTCGCGGGCGATGATTTTCTCCACGAAAAAAGGCGTCACCGGCAGGAAATATACCTTGTCGGCAACCCCCTCGGAGGTCTGCACCGTGGCGATATTGGGATTGATCAGGACCGTCTCTATGCCCTCTTCGCGCAGGGCCTTGAGGGCCTGGCTGCCGCTGTAGTCAAACTCGCCGGCCTGCCCTATCTTGAGAGCGCCTGAGCCGAGCACCAATACTTTTTTAATAGATGTATCCATAGTTTAGAGCATTGAGACGAATTTCTTGAACAAATACTGCGTATCCAGCGGGCCGGAAGATGCTTCCGGGTGGAACTGGACGGAAAAGAAGGGTTTGCTCTTGTGGCGTATGCCCTCGTTGGTTCCGTCGTTCAGATTCACGAACCAGGGCTCCCAGTCGCTGCCCAGAGTGGCGTCGTCCACCGCAAAGCCGTGGTTCTGGGAGGTGATGAAGCAGCGGTCGGTGCCTATCATGCGCACCGGCTGGTTATGTCCGCGGTGGCCGTATTTGAGCTTGTAGGTCTTGGCGCCGGCCGCCTTGGCCAGCAGCTGATTGCCCATGCAGATGCCGAAAATCGGCTTGCCGAAGGCCATCGATTCGCGGATGTGCTCTACCGTAGCGCCGCAGAAATCCGGATTGCCGGGACCGTTGGATATGAACAGCCCGTCCCAGTCGCGCATAGTGGGGTCCGCGTTGAAATCATAGTCCCAAGGCACGCGGATAAGCTCTACTCCGGTGGCCAGCAGGCAGCGGATGATGTTGTGCTTGATGCCGCAGTCAATCACCACCACCTTCTTGCCGGCGCCCTCGCGATAGCGTATGGGCTGCTTGCAGGAAACCTCTTCTATCAGATTGCGGGTGTTGGGGTCGTCCAGCTCTGAAGTAGGCTCGTCCCCTTCCATCACTATCTGACCCAGCATGGAACCACTGTCGCGAAGCATCTGCGTCAGCGCCCTGGTGTCCACGCCCCAGATGCCGGGGATGTTCTCCCGCCGCAGCCACTCGTCCAGGCTCATGGCCGCGCTCCAATGGCTGAAGTCGAACGACAGATCGCCTATGACCAGCGCCCGCACATGAATCGCCTCCGATTCGAAGGCGCGCAGGGTGCCGTCGGCGTCCCGTTCCTGTTTGGGAACACCGTAGTTGCCTATCAGCGGATAGGTGACACACAGGATCTGACCCTGGAAAGACGGGTCGGTAAGGGTTTCCGTGTAACCCACCATTGCGGTAGAAAAAACGGTCTCCCCGGATGCCGGGCGACTGGCGCCGAAGGCATATCCGCTGAAAACCGTTCCGTTCTCTAAGATTAAAGAGGCCTTTTTATAGTTCGTCATTTTACATTGAACGCGATTCTGAGTTCGTCAATCTCTTTGTCAGTAATAGGCTTGAGTTCGCCTATGGCAGAGGCCATCACCAGCGAGTGGGCGCTGAACTCGGCGACCTCCAGATAGTCGAAGGTCTGCATCAGCTTGTCGCCGGTAACCAGGAAGCAGTCGTTGTCGACAATGATGGCGCGGTTGGTAGAGAGTATGTCGGCCACCTTGTCGGGATTCTTGTAATGCTCGTTAAACTTCAGGCGCGGCACATCCTTCAGGAAAATCCAGCTCTCGGGAATGGTGCGCACGTCAAACTTTTTGCCCGACACGGCGAATGCCATGAGGTTGGGCGTCTGGGTAGTTATGATGGAGTTTATCTGAGGATTCTTCTGATAGATGCGCTGGTGCAGGGCAACGCTGCGGCTGGGTATCTTGCCCGCCTCGGCCATACCGTCGCGCACCTGCACTATGTCTTCGCGCTGCATGTCCCAGCGGGGCTTGCCGGTGGCGGTGATCAGGAAGTCATTCCCCCGCCAGCGCATGGACACGGTGCCGTAGGTAGATATCATCAGCCCCTGGTCGCAGGAGCGGTGGATCATGGTGCACATCTGCTCGCGCAGGTCGCGCTCGTCGCTGGGGTGATCCACATCCATGAAATGCTGGATGTTGTGCGGGATGCGGCGGTGGAAATCCTCTATCTGGGCATCGGTCAGGGTGGTGACACCGCCCAGGTGGTTGGCGTTGATGAGGGTGCGGCAGCAGAACTCGAGAGTCTCGAACCTCTGGTAGGCGTCCATCAGGTCGGTGCCGCCCAGCACCACGCCGTGGTTTTCCATGATCAGGGCCTTGTATTTCTCATCCTCGAACACGGCCGAAATCTTTTTGCCCAGCTCTTCGCTGCCGGGGCAGGCGTATGGCGCATAGCCAATCTCGCCGCAGATGTCCTTGGCCTGCGGGATGATGTTGGTATTGGGAATCTTATGCGCGATGCTGAAAGCCACCAGTCCCGGAGGATGGGCGTGGATTATGGCGCGTATTTCGGGCCGGGCGTTGTAGATGGCCCGGTGGAAGGGATATTCGCTTGAGGGCTTGTGCGGGCCGATTATCTCTCCCTCTTTGGTGACGCGCATCATGTCCTTGGGCGTGAGGGTGCCCTTGTCAATCGCGCTCGGGGTAATCCAGATATCGCCGTTGTCGTCCCGGATGGAGACATTGCCGCCGGAAGTGGTGGTCATTCCGCTGCGGTAGATTCGCTTGATGATGACGGCAATCTGCTCCGCAGGATGCATAAAGTTAACGTCTAACTGCTTCATTCCAATTCATACTTTATTAATAAACTTGACCTTGGCTCTTCGAGTCTCAGGCGGTAGCCCTTCGACAGCTGTGCACCCGAAACGCTGACACTCTCTTTGGTGTCAAAGTCGTAGAGTTTATAGCTGGCGTTGGGATCGAGACCCTGAAGACCGGCTGCAAATGTAACATTTTCTGACGAACTTCTTCTGAAAGCTATAATAATTCCGCTGCCTGTTTTGCTGTCGTGGAACTGCTCTGCCACCCAAATGTCGTTATGCAGTATGGGCGTAGTGCCGCAGAGCGGGTAATAATCTTTAAGCAGATAGTCTGCGCAGGCGCGCCATTCACTCTGACGGGCGCGTAAAACTGCAGAATCGCCACCCTTGGCGAACAGATTGAAAGCTGTGGTGAAGGCGCCGCCGAAACAGCTGCGGGCCTCATACGGCCGGCAGTCTGTCGCTACCACCCCTTGCAGCGGGACGAACATATTAAGGCAATACTGCCTGCACTGGGTAGCCTCGCTCGTGAGCTCTCCCTGGCGCAGCAGGGCCACCGAGCGCGAGATGGCCTCCAGGTCCAGGCGCACTCCTGCGCTGGAATTATCCAATGCGCACTGCGGGAACTCTTTCAGAATATAGTCCCAGAAGCGGTACAGGCCGGCGACATATTTCATCTCCACCAAACCTGTGCGGTCACGTTCGTCGGCAGAGTCCCAATACCTGCCCAGATCGCCGCTTACGCTGCACACCAGGCCGTCCAGGCCGCCCTCATGCATCAGCGAAGCGATATGCTTGCACATGAAATCCACAGCCTTGGGCTGGGAGAAATCGAAGATATAGCCCTGCCCTTTCTCGCCGGTGAGCAGATATTCGGGGTGTTCCTTGACCAGCTGCGTGCCGCGGCCTATGTTCTCTACGCTCATCTCGGCCATAAACTTGCTGCCATAGGCGTGTATCTGGCCTGCCAGATTGCCAAGGCCCTCCGGGAAAAGGTCCTCATTGGCGCGCCAGTCCCCTTCGGCGGCATTCCAGCCCTGCTCCAGCACGAACACCTCGGGCATCAGCTCCAGCTGCTTGTAGCGCTGCACCGTGGCTATTGCGAGGTCCTCGGACAAATAGCCGTTGCCCCTGGCGCGCATGGGATTGCCGAAATCGAAACCGCCAGCCAGCGGAGACCATACCCTGCCATTAACCCTGGGACTGTGATGGGCCAGCACAAAGCGGCGGAAGGCATTCTCGCCGGCAGAAATCTCGCTGCCCTTCCAGAAAACCGTCGCCACCAGAGGTCCGCGGACCTCTTCGCCGGGACGCAGGTAGAAATTGGCCTTTTCCAGGCCGGCGCGCAGCTTGTATTCTATGCTCGTGGTGCCTATCAGGGACGCATTCCAGCGGCCTGTCCAGCCGATGGCCATCACCGCCCCGGCATTGGCGCCGCGGGCGATAATGTTATAAAATGGCAGCGACGCCCCTTTGGAAGACAGGGCGTCCTCGGGAGTATAGCTGCGCTCTACGCTGGCGCGCAGGTCGAACTCCTCTGTCTGGAAGTCCTCGCGGGTGCCACCAAAGCCTTTGCTCAGGCGGGCCGTAAATCCGGCTGCCGAAGGCTCGTGCACCTTATAGTCCGCAGCCCTGATGACCGCTATCTTGGAGGAATTCCTCCGGGAGATATTCTTGAATCGGAGCGTCCACTCCACGGCATTGTAGCCTGTGAATCCCTTCACATCGCAGCTCACACGAAGCGTATTGGAAGGGTCGGTCCAGGTCACCAGATACTCCACCACCCCTTTCCGGGCAGAGGGGAGTTTCTTTTTGCTGAACTGCCATTCTGTGATGAACTTGCCGCTGCTGATCTCCTCGTAGGCAAACGAGAAAGGCGGCAACTTGCCCTTAGCGAAGACCTCGTTTATCCATTTGTCCGGGTTCTCTATCCCAAAACGCGAAATCACGCCCTGGGCACGGGCGCCAAGGCTTATGGCAAGTGCGGCTACGGCCGCGAAAATCATTGCAATACGTTTCATAATCATCACTCCTTCACATATTTAATCAAGAGGGCGTCGGGGGCGTTTTCCAGCCGCAGCACATAGCCGCTGAGCATATCGCCGCCATAGAGCTCCTTCTCTTCGCCGGTATTCAGATTAGTCACAATGTAGGTCCCGTTGGGACTCAGGGCCTGCAGGTCCACCGCATAGCTGCTTTGTGTGCAGTCCGGGCGGCGGAAAGCCACCACATAGCCGCTGCCGTCGCTGGCGTCGTGCAGCTGATAGGCCACCCAGCTGTCGCTGGCAGACACGTCGCCATAGCCTGAGAGCGGATAGTAATCCTTGAGATAATAGGGCCGGATGGCCTTGTATTCGTTATAGACCCGCCGCATTTCCTCGGCCGAGTCGGTGCCGGAGAGCATGTCAAAGTTGAGCACGGCGGCGCTGCTGTAGCCGGCGCGGGAATTGTAATAGTCGGTCTTGTAGATACCTGTGCCGGAGAGCGGCAGGAACATGTTTATGCCGTAGGTCTGGCACTGGTAGCCCAGTGGCTCGCCATACTGGTAGTCGGTACGCCAGAGCGGGGTCGCCCGGGATATGGTTTCCAGATCGAGCCGCCGGCCGCCGGAAGCGCAGTTGTCAATCTCCAGCTTGGGAAAACGCGTCAGCAGATAATCCCAATATTTGTACAGGCCTTCTATATACTTCATCTCGGTGATGCCCCGGCGGCCCCGCTCGTCGGCCGCCGCCCAGTAGAGCGCCAGATTGCCGGTATTGAAATCCTGGCGGTAATGGTCTATGCCATTGATCTCTATAAAGTCGCCGATATACTTGCACAGCCAGTCCACAGCCTTGGGGTCGGCCAGGTTGTAGATGTACTGCCACTCGTCGTCCAGCTCCAGCATGAACTCCGGGTGCTCGGTGGCGAAGAAAGTCCCCTTGACAACCCTCTCCGGCTCGAACCATACCATAAGTTCGCTGCCATAGGAGTGGATCAGATTGGACAGGTTCACAAAGCCGTCGGGAAAGCGTTCGCTGTCGCAATGCCAGTCACCGACTTCTCCCCAGGTGAAATCGCCTCCGAAATGGCTTCTGCCGTAAGTAGAGTACCAGCCGGCGTCCAGCCAGATCACTTCCGGCATTATGTCCAACTGATGATAGCGGCGCACTATGCCCCGGGCCAGAGCGTCTGTCAGGCAGGTGTATTCGTTGCATGGAGCCGGGTCGCCCCAGTCCAGGCCGCCGGCCAGCGGAGCCCAGGGCTTCCCGTCGACAATGTGGCTGTGGTGGGCCAGCACAAAGCGGCGGAACAGATTGTGGCCGGCCATCTTGCCCTTGCCTTCCCAGAAAAGCACGGAAGCCATGGGCGTGCGCACGCTCTCGCCCGCCTTGAGATGGAAATCGGCATCTGCCAGGCCGCTTTTGAGAGTAAACACCCCATTCTGGCTGCTGAAGTCGGCGCACCAGGTGCCAGTCCAGCCCACGGAATAAACGATTCCGCAGTCGGCGCCCTCTGCAGTAATATTGAAGAAGGGCGGAGAAACGCCGTCGGAAGAGCGGCCGTTGTTGGGCTTGAGCTTGAGCGGCTCTGCGGACAGCCTGTGCTCTGTGATTTCAAAGTCGCGCACCGAGGCATCGCTGCCGCGCAGGCGGCGCAGGCCGTAGGCCGTCGCGCCCTTGTCCTTGAGGCTGAAGTCGGCGCTGCGGACATTGGCTATCTGCCCGCTGCTGCCCTTGCCGGTGTTGGTAAAGCGCAGCACCCACTCCACCGCCTCGAAATCGGTGTAGCCGGTCACCGTGGCGGTCACCGTCAGACCAGATTTCTTGTCTTTATAGATTATGGAATAGCCCACGGCGTTGGCCCCCTGGACTGTAATCTTGGATTTCTTGTAATCCCAGGACTTGATAAACTTCTCGCTGGGCACGCCGTCCAGGATAAATGAAAACGGCGGCACGGCGCCCTTGGCGAAGGTCGTCTGGATCCACTTGTCTGTCTTGTCCAAGCCCTTCCGGCTGAGCTGTGCCTGCGAGTGTGCCGGCTGGGAGAAGACCAGCAGCACGGCCATAGCCATAAATGCAAATATGTTTCTCATCTTCACAGTGTCTTTATTATTGCGTAATCATTGGCCTCTATGTGGATAGTGTCAAAGAATTGCGGCTGTTTTTCAATTTCCATATAAGAGAATACGCCGTCGTCTATATTAAGGCGCACGTCCGTCGCGTGGTCGGCGAAATTGGCCACCACCAGGGCGCCGCGGCCGCCGTACGAGCGCATAAAGGCAAACTGGCGGGCCGCATCAAAGTGCTCGCCGGACGGATTCAGGTACATCAGGTCATATGATTTGCCCTCGCTGAAAACCGGGTCCGCGGCCAGTGCGGTCAGCTGTCTGTACCGCTCGTAGAGCTCCATATCCCGTTGGGCCGGATCTGCAGTCTCCAGGCAGCACCAGTCGTAGATGGACGTGCGCCCGTCGCGGCCGCTGTAGCCTTCTTCCAGCATTCCGCGCTCGCCATATTCCTGCCCGAAATATATCATGAAGGGCGCGGTGTTGAAAAGCATCGAGACTGCCAGCGGAGCGAGGCCTTTGCGGCCGCTGCCAAGAAAGAAGTCGCTCGCCAGGCGCACTTCGTCGTGGTTTTCAAGGAAATTGAGCATGCGGGGCTGCAGGTCTCCCAGGAACTGCCACTCGCCGGTGAGCCAGTAAGCCGGCCGGTGGCCAGCGCAAACCTCGCGCAGCGCATCATAGAAACCGCTCTTGTCGTAGAGATAGTCGAAGCCGGCATCGTGGTAGCGGTGATAATTGCCTTTGTCATAAGCCTCTGCGATAAATATCACCCCGGGGAAACGATGCCTTACCTGGGATATGGCCCAGCGGAAAAAGTCGGCCGGCACCAGCTCCACCATGTCGCAGCGGAAGCCGTCCACGCCCTTGCCGGCCCAGAACTGCAGCACGTCCAGCATTATGTTCCAGGTGTACTTGTTGTCGTAGTTGAGCTTCACGGTGTCGTACCAGTCATACTTGGAGGGTTCGGCATTGCCGGGGCAGTTGCCGGTGCCGAGCGCCGGACTCTCGCTGTAGCTGGTTTCAAAAGGCAGCTTAAGGCTCTGACCGTAAAGGGTATAGAAATTATTCTTGGTGAACGGCGGCTGGAACTGGCGGAACACGTGGTTGGGCACAAAGTCTATGATAACTTTCATCCCGGAGCGGTGAGTGCGCTCTACCAGCGCCTCAAAATCGCGCATGGCCTCCTTTGGGCTGTCGGCCAGATACGGCGCCACCTCGAAATAGTCCGTGATGGCATAGGGACTCCCCGCCTGCCCTTTCACAAGATCGGGATGACAGGGTTCGACGCCCTCGAAACGGGCCTTGGTGGCGTGGGCTATCACACCCGTGTACCACACGGCATCTACATGCAGATTTTGCTTTAAATCAAGAAGATATTCACTGGTGATATCTTTCAGCCTGCCACAGCCGTTTTGCTCCAGTGTGCCGCCCGGCACCCATTTGCGGCTGCCCGTCAGACGCGGCAGCATCTGGTATAGTATAAATTTGCGGTCCATCGAACCGCTAATATAGACAAAAAAGCGGGAAGTTTAGCCGTTCATCGCCAGCAGTTCTTCGAACTGAGTACGACGGCCGCTCAGGCGCGGCACCTTGTGCTGCCCGCCGAATTTGCCGTGCGCTTCCATCCATCGGTAGAACAGGCCTTTGCCGGCCTCTATCACCTCCAGCGGATGCAGGATTCCGCCGGCATCGACGCTGAAATGCTCGTAGTCGTGGTCGGCGGCGCGCACACATTTTTCCAATTCGGCGGCGAACTGCTCCAGGGACTCGGGCCGCTTATCAAACTCTATGAGCCACTGGTGACGGCCGTCGGCAGAATCGGGATATACGAGCGGCGCCACCGTAAACTCCAGAACCTTGGCGCCGGTGGCCTCACAGGCATCGGCAAGCGCCTTTTCGGCCTGCTGCACCGACAGATCCTCACCCCAGACATTGATACTCTGATGAGTGCGGCCGATAATCACAAATTTATACGGAGCCTTGCGCGTGAAGCGGATCACATCGCCGATATCGTAGCGCCACAGGCCGGAAGAGGTAGTGACCAGCAGGGCATAATCCCTGTCCGTTTCGGTTTTCCACAGGGGCAGCACCGTCGCATCCGGCTTGCCATATTCCGACATAGGAATAAACTCATAGAAGACCTCGTAATCCAGCATCAGCAGCATCGAATGGTCCTCGGCATCGTTCTGAATCCCGAAGAAGCCCTCGGAAGCATTATAATTCTCTATGTAACAGATCTTATTGGGTGCAAACAACTGGTCGAAAATGGGCTTGTAGGGCATAAAACTCATACCGCCGTGGCCGAAGAATTCCATATTCGGCCAGAGTTCGTGCAGCGACTGCGCCCCCTGCTTTTCCATCGTTCGGCGCAGCAGCACAAGCAGCCAGTCCGGCGTGCCGGAAAAAGTCACCAGATTCTTTTTGCCGATAATGTCGGCAATCGCATCATACTTCTGATTTATATCCTGAATCTGAGACACTTCCAGCGGCGGCACTATATGCATCAGACGGCGGAAAACCTGCGGGATGGCAGAGGCCATAATGGCGCTCACATCGCCCACCTTGGCCTTGGCTGTGGTATATTTCGGATTGAAATTGCCGGACAGTACAAGCGAATAGCCTTTTGACAGGCGCGAGGCCGGATGCCGGTCCAGATAGCTGGCCGTGACATCGTGGCCGCCCTGTAGATGGCATTTGTGCAGGCCCTGGCGCGAAACCGGGATGAATTTTATCTTGTCGCTGGTAGTGCCGGAAGAAGTTGCAAAGTGTCTGATACGGCCCTTCCAGAGGACATTTTTTTCACCCTCCATCATCCGCTCAATATACGCCTTGTGGCTGGCATAGCTGCCGACGGGCACTTGGGCGGCAAACTGGCTGTAGTCT
>CACXHG010000170.1 GCA_902767355.1 uncultured Bacteroidia bacterium | reverse complement strand
GTAGGCATAGTCGCCCTCTATCTCCATGGTGACGGACTTGATGCCGGCCTCTTCGCCTTCGAGAGAATCGGCCACCGTGACCTTGTAGCCGTTGCGCTCCGCCCAGCGGATATACATACGCATCAGCATGGCGCTCCAGTCGTTGGCCTCGGTGCCGCCGGCCCCGGAATTGATTTTCAATATAGCGCCCAGATTGTCGCCTTCGGCAGAGAGCATATTGCGCATCTCCAGCGCCTCTACGCTGCCCACCAGGTCGTCATAGGCCTTCTGGATGTCGTCGGCAGCATCTTCGCCGAACTCCATAAGCACCTGCAAATCTGCAAGTTTGCCCTCGGCGGTCGCATAGCCGTCGGTCCAGAATTTAATGCCGGAAATCTTCTTCAGGGTTTTCTCGGCTTCCTTGGGGTCGTCCCAGAAGCCCGCCTGAAGAGTGGTGGCGTGCAACGATTCTACCTGCTCAAGTTTGGCAGGTATGTCAAAGATACCTCCCCAACGTCTTCAACCGCTGTGCAATTTTATTTACCTCGTCTGTAGTTATCATAAAATGCCTTTATTTGGTTATACGAGTAGCCGCGGCCGGTGCCGAACTTGAGCAGCTTTACAAACTCCTGCTGCCCGTCGCCTTTAATTGTACGCATCTTTGCTGCAAGCACGCTCTCCATCTTGCCCTGGGCCCGCGCCGCATCTATCTGCTCCAGGCCGTAATCTATAGCTTCGCGCTCAAGGCCCTTTGCCGCAAGGGAATAGCGTATCTTCTGCTCTCCCCAGCCTTGCAGCGCACTTTTGTCGCGCGCAAAAAAAGCCGCATACCTTTTCTCGTCTATATATTTATCCTCGCAAAGTTGCGAAATTATCGCTTGCGTGTCAATAGCATCCTCGCCCTTGAGGGCCTCTATCTTGCGCGCTATCTCGCTGCGGCAGTACTCCCTGGCGCTGCAGAGCTTGGCCATGCGGCTGTATATCTTATCCCTTTCCATCCGCCACCGACGTTTACTGCTTAAAACCAGAATCCGAGGCTCAGGTAGGCGCCCAGGCGGCGGTTGGCGCTGTTCCAGTTCAGGTCGAACTCCAGGGGACCCAGGACAAAGTCGTAGGCATAGCCGAGCCGGATGCCGGTCATCCCGCCGTCTTGCACGAAGGCTTGGAGGTCACGTCCGTTCTTGGCATAGTTGCCGCCCAGCATCAGATAGTGGCTCTTGTAAAAATTGTAGCGCAGGTCGGCGCCCGCCGCCGCCAGCAGGGGCTCGGCTGCCATAAGGCCGGTGGTGCCGTAGAACTGCATCTGATGCTCGGTGTAGCGGCCGGGCTGCGCGCCGCCTATGCAGTTGGCCATGACCACCGGCAGATCGCTGCCAAGCAAGGCCCTGGCCCTGACAAAAGGCGAAAACGTGAACTTCTGTCCCATAGGGATAGCCCACTTGAAGGACGCGCCGGCATCCACAAAGGGAGAATACTTGCCGCGGGACATCAAATCGGAAATATAGGCCGCGTCGGCATTGAACTTAAGGCCCCTGCTGGGGAACCAGGCGTTGTCCAGATTGTCCAGGCCTATCTTCACAAAAGGTCCGAAGAAGGCGCTACGACCGTCGTCGGTGCTGTATGTGTCCGGAATCTGCGGCAGCGCCAGGTCTGTGCGATAGTAGTAGATATCGCCCCGGAGCCCGGCCTGAACGCTCAACTTGCGCAAATGCCCGGTGGACAGGGCCAGCGCGAAACTGTTCTGCAGGTAGTCCAGGGAGGCGTAGCGGCCGCCGATGTCGCCGGCCAGCGGCATGCCCCCGTGCCGGAACTTGTAAGAAGCATCGAAGCGCGTCATACCCGGGCCGAGATAGGCATATCCCGCCCCGAGCTGGTAATAGTTGGCCAGCCGGGCCGACAGCGAGACTCGGTGCCCGTAGAGGGTGTTCTCGTTGAAGCCTACGTCCAGCAGCAGCGAAGAAATCTCTTCGGTGTCGAACCTCAGACCCAGCCCAAGACGGTTGTTGCGGTTGGGCACCAGGGTCATCGTCAGATCGAAAGGCGACGCCTGGCCGCCGAGGGAATAAACCACCGAGGTATAGGCCTTGGTAGCATATAGCTCGCTGGCGGCGGCCTCTATGTCCTGAATGGAGATGCGGTCGCCCTCGCGGATATTGAAGCGGCGGCGAATGTATTCCTCGTCCTTTGGATTGATGCCGACAAAACGGATGGAAGCCAGGGTGATGGTGTCGTTCAGGCTGGTCGCCCTCACCGGTTTGCGCTCGGCCGGCATAGGGCCCACGAAGGTTTCGGCATGCTCGGCTTCTTTCTCCTGAAGGTATTTTTTAAGTTCCATCAGGCGCGGGGCGATTGCCCTGGTGGCATTCTCGCCATTGGTAATCAACTGGCGCAGAGCGTCGTTGTCGAAACTCATGGTGCCGTAGTCGTCGATGGGCGGCTGGATGAGTATGTCCGTGTCGGCAATGGCGTCCTCGGTCTTGACCGTCATAGTCACCGTGAGCAGCTTGCCAAGCATACCAGAGACATCGTCCAGGTTGGCATTTTCGTTCTGGCTGGGCAGTTTCACGCCTATCACGATGTCCGCGCCCATTGCCCGGGCCACGTCCACGGGATAATTGTTCCTGAGGCCGCCGTCCACCAGCACCATATTGTCGGTCTTGACGGGTGCGAACACGCCCGGGATGGACATCGAGGCCCGCATCGCTACCGGCAGTATGCCCTTGTCAAAGACCACTTCCTTGCCGGAGACAAGGTCCACGGCCACGCAGGCGAAGGGTGTCGGCAGCTGCGAAAAATCGCAGGCGTCGTGGTAGCCCACCGTCAGGTCGGATATCAGGTTATACACGTTCTGACCCGCCAGCAGACCCAGCGGCAGCATGCCTTTCGCGCCGCCCTCCGGAGCAAAGCGGAAGAGGTCGTGACCCGGAGAGGGCCGCTGCGGCAGGGGAAGATTCAGCTTGAGGCTGTCCCCGCCTTTTGACAGACGGCTCAAGGCCTCTTCCAAATCTATACCGAAAGGTATCTGTATCAGATACTTGGCATCGTTGGTCTTCTTCTCATAGGAGATCTCTTCCCGCCGGGGCTCGCCCATCATCACATAGTTCCAGTCCTGGTGCGTCACCAGCGAATCTATCTCCGCCACCGGATGCCCGACCGCATACAGTCCGCCGATAAGGGCGCCCATGCTGGTGCCGGCAATCATATCGATGGGAATGTCATACTCTTCCAGCACCTTGAGCACGCCTATGTGCGCCGCGCCCTTGGCACCGCCGCCGCAGAGCACCACAGCCACCTTGGGCCGCTGCGCATACGCGGCAAAAGTCATCATAATCAACAGAATAAATGCTGTAAAACGCTTCATGTCTCTCAATTTCTGTTTTTCCCTGCAAGCAGGCCGCAGGCCGCCATTATATCTTCTCCCCGGGAAGCCCTTATGGTGGTATTCACACCTGCGGCCTCCAGGCGGCTGCGGAAAGCCTCGATCAGGGCTTCGCCGCCGCTGGACAGGGGACTGTCCGGTATTTTATGGAAACGGATCAGGTTCACCCGGCATTCCAGGCCCCGCAAAAGCCTTGCCAGTGCATCGCTGTGGCGCTTGGTGTCGTTGACGCCGGCAAACATTATGTATTCGAATGTCACCCTGCGCTGCCCGGTGAAATCGTATTGCCGGATGAGTTTCAGGACCTCTTCCAGCCGGTAGCGGTTCTCCACAGGCATCAACTTCTGCCGCTCGTCGTGGAAGGGGTTGTGCAGGCTCACCGCAAGGTGGCACTGGGTGCTGTCCAGAAAATCCTTGAGCGTGGCCAGATCTCCGATGGTAGAGAGGGTTATGCGCTTGGGACTCCAGCCGAAGCCCCAGTCGGCGGTGAGGATTTCGATGGCCTTCTTCACATTGTCCCAGTTGTCCAGCGGCTCGCCCATGCCCATGAACACGGCATTGGTAAGTGCCTCGGACTCTTCCACATCCATAAACTGGGAGATGATCTCGCGACTGGTCAGGTTGCCGTGGAAGCCCTGGCGGCCCGTCATGCAGAACACGCAGCCCATCTTGCAGCCGGCCTGCGAAGACACGCACAGGGTGGCGCGGTCGCGGTCGGGAATCATCACGGTCTCTATGTACTGCCCGGGGGCCACCGCCTCGAAGGCATATTTTCGCGTGCCGTCGCGGGAGGTCATCACCTGGGCGGGCGCTTTGCGGCCGACCTCATAGTGCGCGGCCAGCCGGGCGCGGTTGTCCTTGGACAGATTGCTCATCTGCTCTATGGCGCCGACGCGCTTTTTGTAGAGCCAGTCGGCTATCTGCTTAGCCACGAAAGGCTTCATTCCCAGCTCTGTACAAACAGCCCCGAGTTCTGCCAAAGTCATCCCCAAAAGAAATTGCGCCATTTTGTCAAGTTTTGCGCAAAAATACTAAGAAAAATGATTAAGTTTGCATCTATGACAAACGACGAAGAGATAATCAGGCGCAGTTTCCGCCGCAAGTGGTGGAACGACGTAAAGACCACCAGCAGCTGGTCCGTGTTCAAGATAATGGCCGAGTTTGTGCAGAGTTTCGAAAAACTGGCCGAGGTAGGCCCCTGCGTGGCCATTTTCGGCAGCGCCCGCACCAGGCCGGAAGACAAATACTACAAGGATGCAGTAGAGATCGCCCGCAAGCTCACCGAGCTGGGCTTCGGCATCATCACCGGCGGCGGCCCCGGCATCATGGAAGCCGGCAACAAGGGTGCCAAGGAGGGCGGCGGGGCCAGCGTGGGCCTCAATATCAACCTGCCATTCGAGCAGTCTTCCAACCCTTTCATAGACACCGACAAGCTCATCAACTACGACTACTTTTTCGTGCGCAAGACCATTTTCATGAAATATGCGCAGGGCTATATCGCCATGCCTGGCGGTTTCGGCACCCTGGACGAGCTGAGCGAGGCGCTCACCCTGATCCAGACCGACAAACTGGTGTCCTTCCCCGTGATACTCTATGGCAGGGACTACTGGCAGGGCCTGCTGGACTGGTTCCACAACACCCTCATTACCAACCACATGATAAGCCCGGAGGACTTTGACATCTACCATGTGGTGGACACCGTGGACGAGGCCGTGGCCATCATATCCGAATTCTATAACAAATATGCACCCAAACCTAATTTTTAACAATAATTATTAACTTGAAACACAAACTATTATGGCTAAAGAAGAGATGAATCAAGCCGTGTCAAACGAGGAGAAGCTGAAAGCGTTGAAGGCAACCATTTCGAAAATCGAAAAGGATTATGGCAAGGGCTCTATTATGACGTTGGGAGACCAGCCCGATAGCGCTGTTTCTGTTATTCCTTCAGGTTCTATCGCACTGGACCATGCCCTGGGTATCGGAGGATATCCCCGCGGCCGCGTGATCGAGATTTACGGACCCGAGTCCAGCGGTAAGACCACCCTGGCGATACACGCCATCGCAGAAGCCCAGAAGGCGGGAGGCATCGCCGCCATCATCGATGCCGAGCATGCTTTCGACCGCGTTTATGCCAAGAATCTGGGCGTGAACGTGGATACCCTGCTCATTTCGCAGCCCGACAACGGCGAGCAGGCCCTGGAGATTGCCGACAACCTGATCCGCAGCGGCGCCATCGACATCATCGTGATCGACTCCGTGGCGGCCCTCACCCCCAAGGCAG
>CACXHG010000169.1 GCA_902767355.1 uncultured Bacteroidia bacterium | reverse complement strand
CACTCGAGAAGAGAGTCATCGCCATGAATGAAGGGACAATGAAGAAAGAAGTCATCAAGACCTGGTCGCGTTCCAGCATGATCTCTCCTGACTTTGTAGGTCATACGATTGCAGTGCACAACGGAAACAAATTTATTCCGGTATATGTCACTGAGAATATGGTGGGCCACAAACTCGGCGAGTTTGCTCCGACACGCACATTTAGGGGTCACAGTGGTAATCGTTAACAGCTAAATTACTATGGGAGCTCGAAAAAGAGAATCCGCCGAAAGGCGTAAAGAAATAAAGAGTCGTACAGCGATAGCAAAGCTGAACGATGTCCCCACTTCTCCCCGCAAGATGCGTCTGGTAGCAGACATCATCCGCGGCAAGGAAGTCAACCATGCTTTGGATATTCTCAAATATTCAAAGAAAGAACCTGCCACAAGGCTTTCAAAACTCGTGCGCAGCGCCATCGCCAACTGGGAATCCAAGAACGAGGAGCAGCGCAAGGAGCTTGAAAACGGCAATGTTTACATTCAGACTATCATGGTAGACGAGGGTCGCACCCTGAAGCGTATCCGCACCGCCCCCCAGGGCCGCGCAGCACGCATCCGCAAGCGTTCCAACCACGTCACCATCATACTCGGCACCAAGAATCAACCCGCTAAGAAGGAGGAAGAATAATGGGACAGAAAACTAATCCTATCAGCAACCGTATCGGCATCACCCGTGGTTGGGACTCCAACTGGTGCGGTAACTATCCCGAGCGTCTGAAAGACGACGCACAGATCCGCGAATACCTGAACGTGCGCCTGCAGAAGGCTTCTGTAAGCCGCATCGTGATCGAGCGCACAATGAAGGTCATCACCATCAGCATCCACACCGCCCGTCCCGGCATCATCGTCGGCAAGAACGGCCAGGAGCTGGAGACCCTCAAGCAGGAAGTCAAGAAGATCTGCGGAAAGGACGTTCAGATCAACATCTACGAGGTTAAGCGCCCCGAGACCGACGCCAACATCGTAGCCAACAACATCGCCCGCCAGATTGAAGGCCGCGTGTCTTACAGACGCGCCATCAAGATGGCTGTCGCATCTACAATGCGCGCCGGCGCAGAGGGTATCAAAATCCTCATCAGCGGCCGCGTAGGTGGTGCCGAAATGGCACGCAACGAGCTCTACAAAGAGGGTCGTACCCCCCTGCACACTTTCCGTGCAGACATCGACTACGCTCTGGCAGAGGCTCACACCAAAGTAGGTGTCCTTGGCGTGAAAGTTTGGATCTGCAACGGTGAGGTCTATGGCAAACGTGACCTCAGCCCCAACGCAGGCGTGATTGCTGCGGGCAACGCAGCCGATCGCCGCGGTGGCGAGCGTCGTGGTGGCCGTCGTGACGACCGCCGTGGTGGCGAGCGTCGTGGCGGTGAACGCCGCGGTGGCCGTCGCCCCAGCGACAGCGCAGCAGAGTAAACATCCCCACTTTCGACAAATAGCAAAAGCCAGCCCGGCAACGGGTTGGCTTTTTTGCTTGAGATCCCTCGGTGGCAGGGCACAAAAAAACCTGCCGTTTGCGGGCAGGTCTTTTTCGGTGAGGGATCCCTCGACTGCGCTCGGGATGACAGGCGCCGGATTACTCTGCAGGAGTTTCTGCGCCAGTCTCGCTTGCGGGAACGGCTACCTCGCCACCCTCTGCAGGGATGGTGACGGTGCCTTCGGGAAGCTCGGGCTGACCCTGGGCGGGAACGCTCTGCTGGATCTGATTCTCGATGCCGCTGGCATTGCCGCCGCGACCTGCGCGGGGGGTGAAGAAGGTTGCCACAACGCAGAGCAAGAGCACTACGGCTGCGAGCACCCAGGTGGTCTTCTCCAGGAAATCGGCAGTCTGGCGCACGCCAAAGGTGGTGTTGCCGGCAGCAAAGTTGGCAGCCAGGCCGCCTCCCTTGCTGTTCTGAACAAGCACGATGAGCGTCAGCAGCACGCTGGCAACCACGATAATTACCGAAATGGTGATGTAAAGAGCATGCATATTATTGAATTTTAATTGTTTCTACCTTCTTTGGGGGGTGCAAAGTAAGCACTTTTTTTGCGATATAGCAAATTTAATGGCTCCACCGCACTACCACTGCGCCACCGAGGCGTTAAAGATGTCTTCTACAAGGGTTTCTATGATATCCTCGCACAGGGCCGCCTCCACCTCGTCCAGCGAAAGGTCGGCGTCGTAGTCCTGATAGGCGGCGAAGGACTTCTTCTCAAAGTTCTCTTCTGGGTGCTTGAAATTCTCGAAAGTGGCCTTGCAGGTCACCGTAAGGCGGTTCTGCGCCGGAGTCTCGTCTTTTGCCACGCCCTGTGCCTTGACGTCGTAGCTCTCTACGGTCACGACCAGCAGCAGGTCGCCGTCCATCTCCACCTCTTCCAGGCTGGTGAGCTTCTTGAATTTGTCCTTGAGGGCCTCCGTCAGGTCGGTGGCCAGCGCCGGGTTGACCTTCATGGAGTTGTTGAGCACGGGCTCTATGGTGATGGTGTGCACGTCCGGGCGGATGGATGTGCCCGAAAAGGAATATATGCCGCAGCCGGCCAGAGTAAAGGCCAGCGCTGCCAGGGCGGCGGCAAGTCTTAACTGTCGTATCATAATCCGAGGTCTTTTATTTTGCGGTACAGGGTCCTTTCGGAGATGCCCAGCTCGGCGGCCGCCATCTTGCGGTTGCCGCGGTGCTTCTCCAGGGCCTTGACTATCAGTTCCGATTTTTTGTCGTTTATGCTCAGACTGGAGCTTTCTTCTTCGCGATGGTTGTGAAGGACTTCCTGCACGGGCAGCTCTTCCACGGCCTCCGGCTCGTATATCGCACTGCGGTGCGGCTCGGTGCTCTCCACAATCAGGTTGGAGGCCGGCTGGATCAGCTTCCCGGCGGGGGCTGCGCCGCCCCGGAGCGAAGCCACCTCGCCCTTGAGCTGCTCTATGTCCTGCTTGAGCTGCATAATCATCTTGAAGATGATGTCGCGGTCGCTCATATAGTCGGCCGAAGCGCTGCCGGCAAGTGCCGGAAGGCTGGTGTTCAAGTCGTTCTGAAGATATTTGGCCAGTTCATTGCTATCTATTATGCGCTCGGTTTCCATCACCGAGATGCGCTCTGCCACGCTCTTGAGCTCACGCACGTTGCCCGGCCAGGGATATTCCTCCAGCCGCTGCACGGCGTCGGGCGTCAGGCGCACCGCCGGCATCATGTAGCGGTTGGCAAAGTCCAGCGCAAACTTGCGGAACAGCTTGTGTATGTCCTCCTTGCGGTCGCGCAGGGCCGGCATGCGGATGGGCACGGTGTTCAGGCGGAAATAGAGGTCCTCGCGGAAGCGCCCGGTCTCTATGGCCCGCCGCAGATCTATATTGGTGGCGGCCACTACCCGCACGTTGGTCTTCTGTATCTTGGAAGAGCCGACTTTCATGAACTCGCCGGTCTGGAGCACGCGCAGCAGGCGCACCTGGGTCGAAAGCGGCAGCTCGGCCACCTCGTCCAGAAAGAGCGTGCCGCCGTCAGCCTCCTCGAAATAACCCTTGCGCGTCTCTGTGGCTCCGGTAAAGGCGCCCTTCTCGTGGCCGAAGAGTTCCGAATCTATGGTGCCTTCGGGAATTGCGCCGCAGTTTATAGACAGATATACATTGTGTTTCCGGGGGCTGTTGAAGTGTATTATCTGGGGTATGAACTCCTTTCCCACGCCGCTCTCGCCGGTGACCAGCACAGACAAGTCTGTCTTTGCCACCTGCAGGGCAATGCCTATCGCATTGTCTATGGCATCGGAATCTCCTATGATGCCGAATCTCTGCTTTATCGAATCAAAATTCATAGCTGCGAATTTACAATTTTTTCTGCACTTATATTTGATAATTGTTATATTTGCTCCCTATTCGACTAAACGAAACAAATCAAAATAAAAAACAATTATGAAAAAAGTTTTAGTTTTTGCTGTGGCCCTTCTGGCGCTGGTTTCTTGCAACAAAGCCGCCAAGATGGCCGAACTGGCTGACCTTGTAAAGATTGAGTGCAATCCCGAGGTTCTCGAGGTAGCCGGTGGCAACATCGATGCAGACGTTACCGTCACTTTCCCCGAAAAGTATTTCCACAAGAAAGCTATTCTTGAGGTGGTTCCCGTCATGAAATTCGACGGTCAGGAAGTAGCCGGCGAGCCCTTCATTTACCAGGGCGAGAAAGTCACCGACAACTACAAGACCGTGGGTACAGACGGCGCAAGCATCACCGAGCATGTGCACTTCCCCTATGTAAAGGGTATGGAGAAATCCGAGCTCGTCGGCCGCGCTACCGTCAAATATAAAAAGAAATCCTGGGCATTCCCCGAGGACGTGAAGATTGCAGACGGTGCCAACACCACCTATATGCTCGCACGCAAGAGCGGCGCCTATGCTGCTGCTGCCGACAACTATCAGGACGTAATCCCCGAAGAGGTTGAGGCTCAGATCCTCTATCTCATCAACAGCGCCAACGTGCGCTCTTCGCAGCTCAGCAGCGAGGCCATGAAGGAATACAAGACCGGCGTCAAGGACGTGATGAACGACAGCCGCCGCACCATCACCGGCACCGACATCATCGCCTACGCATCTCCCGATGGTCCCCAGCGCCGCAACGAGAAGCTCTCCGCCGAGCGTGAGGCTTCTGCCAAGAAGGCCTTCAACCAGGTATCCAAGAAGCTCCAGACCGGCCGCGTAAGCACCCAGAGCATCGGCGAGGACTGGGAAGGTTTCCAGGAGCTGGTGAACAACTCCAACATAGAGGACAAAGACCTCATCCTACGCGTGCTGAGCATGTACAGCGATCCCGACGTTCGCGAGCGTGAGATCAAGAACATGAGCAGCATCTACGGCACCCTGGCAAAGGACGTTCTCCCCGAGCTGCGTCGCGCAAGGTTCGTGACCAACGTGGAGTTCCAGAACTACACCGCCGAAGAGCTCAAGGCCCTGGTAGAAGAGAATATCGACGTGCTTGACGAGGAGGCCCTCCTGCGCAGCGCAACCCTCACCGACGACGAGGCCGCCAAGATGGACATCTACAAGCAGGCCATCAAGAAGTACGACAGCGACCGCGCCAAATTCAACATCGCCTGCATGCTGATGGACGAGGGCAAGGACGAGCAGGCAGAGGCCCAGCTGAAGAAGATCAGCGACAAGGATATGGAAGGCCTCAACAACCTGCGCGGCGTGCTTGCACTGCGCGACGGCGACCTCCGCAAGGCTGCTGAATTCTTTGCAAAGGACGAGGCTGCTGCTGCAAAAGTCAACAAGGGTACCCTCGACATCCTCAATGGCGACTACGCTGCCGCTGCCAAGAAACTTGCCGGCACCGGCGACGTGAACGAGCCTCTGGCATACATCCTGAACGGCGACCTGGCCAAGGCTGCCCAGCTGCTCAAGGATGACAAGAGCGAGCTGGCCGCTTACGAGCGCGCCATCATCGCCGCCCGCCAGGGCAAAGCCGCTGCCGCCAAGGCAGAGCTTGCAAAGATCAAACAGAGCGCAGAGCTTCTGAAGAAGGCTGCCGACGACATCGAGTTCGCCAAGATCAAATAAAGTTTAAAATTATAAGCAAAAAAGGTCGACTTTGCCTGGTCGGCCTTTTTTTGTTACAAAAATAAAGATACCTTTGCGGCCGATGTTGCGACATATTTACACATACGACGGGCCTTTTGCCCTGGAATCCGGGGCCGTGCTGGACGGGGTTTCGATTTGTTACCACACCTCCTGTCCCGAGCGCGGCAAGCGGCCCGTAGTGTGGATATGCCACGCCCTGACGGCCAACTCCAACCCGGCCGAGTGGTGGGACACCCTCGTAGGCCCCGGGCTGCTGTTCGACACCGACAAATATTACATCGTGTGCGCCAACATTCTGGGCAGCTGCTATGGCACCACCGGCCCCACGACCTACCCCAAGGCGCCGCTGCACAACTTCCCCCTGATAACCATACGCGACCTGACTCACGCCCACGAGCTGCTGCGCGAGCATCTGGGCATAGAGCAGATAGACTTTCTGGTGGGCGGCAGCAACGGCGGTTTCCAGAGCGTGGAGTGGGCCACCGGATATCCGCAGCGCATCAAAAACCTATGCCTGATTGCCACCAGCGCCATCGTGAGCCCCTGGTGCACCGCCACCCTGGAAGCGCAGCGCATGGCCATCAAGGCCGACCCCACGTTTGACCAGGCCAAGGACGAGCGCGGCGGGCTGGCAGGGCTGGCGGCAGCGCGCAGCATGGCCCTTATAACCTACCGCAACTACGAGGGCTACGGCCGCACCCAGGCAGAGACCAATCCGGACTTTGTGCTGGCCAACCGGGCCGTGACCTACCAGCAGTATCAGGGGCAGAAGCTCTGCCGCCGTTTTGACGCCTACTCTTATTACAACCTGACGCTGGGTGTGGATACCCACAATGTGGGCCGCCAGCGCGGGGGCGTGGAGAAAGCTCTGGGCGGCATCACGGCCAAGACCCTCTGCATCGCCATAGACAGCGACATCCTCTTCCCGGTGAGCGAGAGCCGGCGCATGGCAGAGGCCATCCCGAACGCTGCGCTGGAGGTAATAACGTCCAATTTCGGCCACGACGGCTTTTTGCTGGAGTGGCAGCAGATATCAGACTGTATCAACAAACATTTTGATCTTTTTAGAAAATGAAAACATTCAGGGTTGCCGTTGTCGGCGCTACCGGCCTTGTAGGCAGTAAAATGATCGAAGTTCTTGGCGAAGAGAACTTCCCCGTAAGTGAACTTATCCCTTGTGCCAGCGAGCGCAGCGTGGGTAAACAGGTCCAGTTCGGGGGCCGAAAATGGACCGTCGTGTCCCTGGCCGACGGCGTGGCTGCCAAGCCGGATATCGCCATCTTCTCTGCCGGAGGCAGCGTCTCCGCAGAATGGGCGCCCAAGTTTGCAGCCGTGGGCTGCCGCGTGGTGGACAATTCCTCGCAGTGGCGCATGGACCCCACCAAAAAGCTGGTGGTGCCCGAAATCAACGGCAGCGTGCTGACAAAAGACGATATGATTATCGCCAACCCCAACTGCTCCACCATTCAGATGGTGCTGGCGCTGGCTCCCCTGCATAAGCTCTACAAAATCAAGAGGGTGGTGGTTTCTACCTACCAGAGCGTGACCGGCAGCGGCATGAAGGGCATCCACCAGATGCTGCGCGAGCGCGGCGACAAAGATGCGCAGAACCTGCCCAATGCCTACCCTCACCAGATAGATCGCAACGTCATCCCCCACATCGACGTGTTCCTGGACAACGGCTACACCAAGGAGGAGATGAAGATGACCAACGAGACGGTCAAGATTTTCGGCGACGAGAGCATCAAGGTCACCGCCACCACCGTGCGCGTTCCGGTTACCGGCGGCCACAGCGAAGCCGTGAACGTGGAGTTTGAAAAAGACTATGACCTGGACGACGTCAAGGCCGTTTTCCGCGACGGGAAAGCCCCCGGCTGCGTGCTGTGCGACGACCCGGCCAACAATGTTTACCCCATGCCCCTGGACGCCTTCGGCCACAACGAGGTGTATGTCGGCCGCCTGCGCCGCGACTTCTCCGCCCCGAACTGTCTTAACATGTGGGTGGTCGCCGACAACCTCCGCATAGGTGCCGCAACCAATGCCGTGCACATCGCCCAATATCTCGCAAAACACATACTGTAAAGCAATTTTTCTTTCGAATTGTTTCATTTATTGTGAATATCTCTTAACTTTGTCGGGAATAGGCGCGTCCTTTCGGGCGCGTGTCCGGAGAATATTTAAGAGAAAAACAATATGAAATTATCATCGCTGCGTGCGGTTTTGATGATTATCGCCTTATTGCTGACGGGTTTATGCTGCCTGCCGGCCAAGGCCGAAAATAATCTTCAGGGCCGTACAATCACCGTTACCGTCGTGGACCGTCAGGGTCCGGTTCCCGGAGCCAACGTTGTGGTAGTGGGCCATACCATTGGTGGCGCTACCGATGCCGACGGTGTTATTGTTCTTTCAAAAGTCCCCTCCAATGCAGTCCTCGAGGTATCTTTCGTGGGGTACATCACCAAGAAGGTATCCGTCGGAAGCAAGGCCAAGCTCCAGGTTTTTCTGGAAGAGGACAAGCAGAAGATTGATGAATCCGTGGTTGTGGCTTACGGCCACCAGAAGAAGGTCACCGTGACCGGTGCCATCGAGACCGTCGGCCACGAGGAGCTCATCGAGACCCAGGTCCCCAACTTCGCCAGCTCCCTTGCCGGACGTGTGGCCGGTCTGACCACCATTCAGGAGAGCGGTCAGCCCGGACGTGACGATGTGACCGTGTACCTGCGCGGCCAGGGCACGTCGTCTTCCGGAGGTACACCTCTGGTACTCATCGACGGTGTCCCCCACGACGGCCTTGCCGATAAGCTGGGCATGATGGACGTAAACGAGGTTGCCAGCGTCACCATCCTCAAGGACGCCTCCTCCACAGCCATCTTCGGTACCCGTGGTGCCAACGGCGTGATCCTGATCACCACCCGCCGCGGCGACGCCGGAAAGACGGTGCTGGACGCACAGGTGACCACCAGCGTCACTTCGCTGCACTTCCCCTGGACAAGGGTCAACTCCTGGGAACACGCGGCCCTGCGAAACACGGCCCGCGCCAACGACGGCCAGGGTCCGGAATTCACTGACTACCAGGTAGCCAAGTTCCGCGAGCAGAGCGGCGACCCCTTCTTCCCCAACCGCGATATGTACCGCGAGGCTATCGCCAAGTTCGCCCCGATGGAGCGCGTCAACGTAAATATCTCCGGCGGTAGCAAGAAGACCCGCTATTTCTCCAGCGCCAACATCATCTACCAGGACGGTAATACCAAAATCCTTCCCAGAAAAGCCCTGGGCTACAACGCCCAGTTCAATATGCTGCGCTACACCATCCGCAACAACTTTGACTTCAACCTCAACGAGCGGCTGATGGTGTCCCTGACCATGTCCATCTACTATCAGCGCACCAACCAGCCCGCAGGCGGTACCGGTGTGTTCGACACCGCGATGGAGACTCCGCCCACCAACCCCGGCCCCCTTACTGTGGCCGGCTATCTCGACTCCGAGGGCAACGAGGTTCCCGCAGGAGTGGTTGTGGCAAGGCAGAACTCCTCTTCCACCTCTGCCTGGGCCATTGTGAACCGCTCCGGTTACTATGTGAACACCAGCTTCTCCCTGCTGTCGCAGGCCACTGTAACCTACGATTTCAGCAAGCTTATTAAAGGCTTGACTGCTTCTGCCAACGTTGCCTACAACGACTTTGCAGCATCCGGCCAGAGCGGCTACCTGCAGGGTTACGACGCATATTCTTACTATCAGGCCCGCAATCCCGGCGAGAAATCCTACTATATCGCCACCGTGCGGAACTCCAACGAGACCTTCCGCATCGGTGAGCGCGGCGTGACAGGCAACCAGATGCTGCTTATGCACCTCCGTCTCAACTACGACCAGCAGTTCGGCGACCACGCCCTGAACGCAATGGTTTTTGCTCAGGGGGAAGTATCCATGAACAGCGCCATGAATAAGCTCAATGCCTTTGACGGTTCTCTCCCTCATAAGTACGCCAGCCTCTCGGGCCGTCTCCAGTGGAACTACAAGACCCGTTATCTGGCAGAGTTCGACGCCGGCTACAACGGCAGCGAGCAGTTCCATCCCGACACCCGTTTCGGTTTCTTCCCTGCAGTCTCGGCCGGCTGGGTGGTGACCAACGAAGACTGGATGAAGGATGTCCACTGGCTGGACGAACTCAAGTTCCGCGCCTCAGTCGGCCAGGTCGGCAACGACACATTTGCAGAGCGCTTCCTATACTTGACAGTAGTAAACACCAATGCCGGCGGTGCTGCAGGCTCGCTGTTCAGCGGCCGAGGGCTTGAGGTTATCAAGACCGGTAACCCGGCTCTGTCCTGGGAGACCGTGCTCAAGCAGAATTATGCCGTTGACTTCAAATTCCTCAAGAATTTCTCAGGTAAGGTCGATGTCTTTTTCGAGAACTGCAACAACCGCTTTATCGTGCCCTTCTCCATGCCCGTGGCGAGCGGTATAAAGACCACGCTTGTCCCCAGGCAGAATAAAGGCCGCGTAGAGAATAAGGGATTCGAGGTAGAGATGAACTGGCGCAAAGAGTTCAACCGCCATTTCCGGATGAATGCCGGCGGCCAGATATCCTATGCAAAAGCCAAAATCCTCTACTGGGATGAGGTGCTGCTCGACGAAAGTTACGCCTACCGCAAGCGCACCGAAGGCTTTATGCCCGGCCAGCTCTGGGGTCTTGCCATCGACTACAGCAATAAGGACCAGTTCCCCAACGCAGCCGGTTACATCAACACCCAGGAAGAACTTGACTGGGCCCTCGACCACTATGACATCGGCACCCCCCGTATGGGTGACTTCCTCTACAAGGACGCCAACGGCGACACCCGCATCGACGACCGCGACCTGGTGCCTATCAAGCATAGCTCCACGCCCAATATAACCTATGGTTTCAACATTGGCGGACAATATCGTCGCTTCAGCCTTTCCGCCCAGTTCCAGGGCATGGCAAGGGTTTCTGCCTATCGTATGGGCTTCGGCGTGTCCGAGATAGGCAATGCCGGTACCTATACCGACTACCACCTGCAGGCCTGGACGCCCGAGAGAGTTGCAAACGGCGAGAAGGTGAACTACCCCGCCCTCTCTACCCGCGGCAACACTTCCCTGAGGGCCAACGACTTCTTCATCAACAACCGCGCATTCCTGCGTCTGAAGAATATCCAGTTGAGCTATTCCGTGCCGCAGAACAAGGTTTTCCGTGCCCTCGGCATTACCAACGGCATGATCAGCCTCTACGGCAACAACGTGTTCATCATCGACGCCCAGAGAGTAAAGGCGGTGGATGCCGAAACCAGCGGCAGCTCCCTCTCATATCCTCTGATCAGGACTTATACCCTGCAGCTTGATGTCAAATTCTAAACGGATTCCGCTATGAAAAAGATATATGTTTTAATGGCTTTGGCCCTGGCCCTGACTTCGTGCCAGAAAGTATCCGCCTGGCTGGAAAGGCAGGACACCGAAGATGTCGTGTTCGAGGATATCTGGACAGACGAAAACTATGTCGAAGGCTACCTGAACAACAACCTGGCCAGCATCCCCGGCCTGGGTTGGGTGTTCTCCGGCGGAGAACCTCTCTGGTGCCTTACAGACGAAGGCTGGTCGTCTCTCGATGCAGCCGGCGGCACCTCTCACCGGGTTTACGACGGCATCTTTTCTTCGACAGCCGGCTGGCCCGGCGGACGCGGCCTGTATGCCGCCCTGCCTTACCGCATCCGCAACATCAACATTTTCCTGCGCTACATAGTGCTGCCCGAAACCCCCGTCAAGAACGAGGACAGCCGCAGGCGTATGATTGCCGACGCCTATGTGATACGCGCATATTATATGTTCGAACTTTTCAAGGAATACGGCCCGCTCTACCTCTATAACGAAGACGGCGTCGACCCCGAAGACGGACATCCCGAGTACTTGCGCTATGTCACGGAATTGGACGAATCCTACGTGAACCTGCGCAGGGTTCCGGCAGAAGACTATATCCGCTGGATTATCGCCGACTGCGACCGCGGCCTTGCCATAGACGACCTCCCCTGGAGGGCCACCGCCGGCAACGTCGCCTCGCGTATGACCAAGGCCATAGCCTGGTGCATCAAGGCTACCGCGATGATGTGGCTGGCAAGCCCCCTGTTCAACGACGGCAAGGACTATTGGGAAGAAGCCTATCAGATGAATAAAGAGGCCCTGGAGCTGCTTCGCGCCCACGGCTACGAACTGTTTACCGAGTGCACCAACCCTCAGGTATATGGCTACGGCGACGCCAACGCTTACCGCGAATACAACTGCAACACCCAGCTCAGCTGGGTTGGCACAAGCCCCACCGACCGCGAGACGATTTTCGCCATGGGCGGCGCTTCCGGCGGCCCTGGCAACAACTGGGTAGGTTCACGGCATACAAACATCGGCGCCTGTGGCACCTGTCCCACCCAAGAGCAGGTGGACTGCTACGACACCAAGGACGGCGTGCCCGTGCTGGATCTGGCCAACCCCTATGCCGACAAGTATCACACCCAGCCCAACTTCAACCCCGAGAACACGATGTACGACGAGCAGCACCCCTACGAGAACAGGGATCCCCGCTTCGAAGAATGCATTATGCACCACGGCTCGCCCTACACCTGGGACAAGGCCTACACGCTTGACATATCTGCCAGCGGCGTCAACTACCGCAGCACCCTTCCTACAGATATTTCCCAGTCCCGTACGGGATATTATTACTGCAAGACCATACCGCCGAACTGCTCTATGAACAACCCTGCAGGCGGCCGCGCTCCCAAGCAGTATAAGCTCTCCGAGATGATTCTCAACTATGCCGAGTGCGCCCTGAACGCAGGCCACCTGCAGGATGCCATCGAAGCTGTGAACGAGATCAGGGACAGGGTACACATGCCCGCCCTCCCCGCTTCGCTGGCAAGCGACAAAGAAGCGCTCCGCCTGCGCGTCTATAACGAGCGCCGCGTGGAGCTGGCCTTCGAAGAGGCCCGCTACTACGACCTGCGCCGCCGTTGCAAGCCAGAAGAGGAAATCCCCGGCATCAAATACTTCTCTGCAATGGACGTCACTTATGCCGGCGACTGGTCTGCAGCCACCTACACCAGGGTTCCCCTGCGCGAGGCTGAGCGCCACGGCTACGAGCCCCAGTGCAAACTCTCTCCCCTGCCCAAGGGCGAGGTTTCCAACCTCAAGGTTATCACAGGTGTCGATTTCCAGAATTATGGCTGGGATTAATGTTCGAAAAAAATTAAAGCTATGCGTATCAGATATAAAATAACCCTTGCCCTCGTGATGCTTCTGGCCGCCTTCTCGGCCGCAGTTGCACAGGAGGAGTCATTGATCATCAAGCTTCAGGGTAAGGTGCTGGACGAGTTTGGCAACCCTCTTTACAACGCTCTGCTGGTGAGCGAGAATGAGGCCAACCAGTACATCACCAACCCCGATGGCTCATACGATTTTCAGATCAGGGACCACAGTAGCTACGTCACCGTTTCCAACCCCGGCTATCACAGCGTGATAGTACCCATCAGCGACATTCTGGACGGAGGCAGCGTCATCACCCTCAAAAGCGACGCCCAGTATGAAGACGAGCTGGTCGATCTGGTACACCACAAGGTGCGCAAGAACCTTTTGACCGGCAGCGTGTCCTATGTCAAGGGCCATGAGCTGCAGAAAAGCCCCACCTTCCGCCTCCAGGAATCCTATATGGGCCGTATCATGGGTCTGGGCAGCCTGGAACAGAATGCCAACCCCTCCATGTTCGACGAGAGCATCTACTGGAGCATACGCGGCTCCCACTCCCCCAGCGGGCTCAATGCTCCGGTGCTGATGGTGGACGGCATTCGTTATGAGGACTATGACGGCCACATCTTCACCTACTTCAATCCACGAGAGGTTGAATCCATCACCGTCATCAGGGATGCGGCCTCCAATGCCCTCTACGGCATCCTCGGCGGCAACGGTATCATCAGCATCACCACCCGCCGCGGTCAGCAGGGCGAACCGCGCATCACCGTGGCCTACGACCACTCCATGCGCAGTATGGACACCGACCGCTACCATCCGTTCAGCGCCTTCAAGTTTGCCATGCTGCGCAACGAGGCCTGCCTCAACGACGGTCTCCAGCCGGTTTACAACGACCAGGCGCTCAGGTATTACTACAACCCCGCCACCGACGGCGATTACCCCCAGTATCTGAGCGAGACCGAAAACGGCATCTGGCCCAGCAACGACTATTACAACCAGTTCCTCAAACGCTACACCACGCTTGACAAGCTCTATCTCTCCATCGGCGGCGGCAGCGAGTATGTGCAGTACATGTGCAATTTCCAGTGGATGCACACGGGGCCGCTGTTCAACATGCCCAAAACTGTCAAGATGCCCTATAAGATGAATCCTGGCAGCGCCGATTATTTCCATGTGGCTTCCAACCTGGACTCCAAGCTGAACTATTTCATCTCCGCGACGTTTACCCTTCGCGGCGACTTCAAGATAGAGAACGGCCTAGGCAGCGCGCCCAACGACCGTATGCGTGTACGCTATGAGGATATGCTCGGCCACGTGATGATTGCCGCCCCGACCATCACTTCGCTCTATGCTCCCGAGGGCGCCACCGCTGAAGGCCGCGACATTTCCTACAAACCTATCTTCAGCGAAAACAGCATGTACGGCGGCATCTGGAACATCCCCTACAATGCCAACCCCTACGCCGAACTCACCCACTCCGGCCGCACCATGAAGTATGCGACCTTCGTCCACATGGATGCCAAACTCAACTTTGACTTTGACATGATCACCAAAGGGCTTGGCGGTCAGGTAGGCTTCTCTTTCAAGGGTGGTGGAGACAAGGATATCGACTACACCTACAGCTACACGATGTACCAGGCCAACAACCCCGGCAACACCAGTTTCCGTCAGTTCGGAGGAGAGTACGACACAAGAGGGTACTCAAAGTATTATTCTTTCTGCTATAGCTACGAGTATTTTGCCAATATGAACTATGACCGCCAGTTCGGCGACCACTATGTCAAGGCCGTGCTGATGGGCAACCACCGCGAGATGATCAACCGTAACATCGGCGGCGGATCCTATCAGACCCTGCCTTTCCGCAGCGAGGTCTTCGGCCTGAATGCAATCTATGCCTATAAGGACAAATACATAGTCAACGGCACCCTCGGCTACTCCGGAAGCGACGAATACCCCATGAAGCACCGCTTCTTCTTTACCCCGGGCGTCGGCCTTGGCTGGGTTGTCAGCAAGGAGAACTTCCTGAAGAACAACAATGTCCTCACTTACCTGAAGCTTCGCGGCAGCTACGGCCGCGCCGCCCGCGGCCAGTTCACCACCTGGCGCTTCATCTATAAAGACGATGTGACAACCAGCAGCTGGGACCAGGGCCGCATGGGTAACGCCAACGTAATGCCCGAATACGTAAAGGGCATGGATGCCGGCCTCGACCTGACCCTGTTCAACTGCTTCTCCATTACAGGCAGCTACTTCCGTGAGAAGATGGACAACGCCTATATGGACGCCACAACCTATATACCTACCTTCCAGGGTATCAGCCTTGGTAACTACCCGGGCTCCATGACCGGCCGCTTCGAGAACTCCGGCTACGAGATCGGCGTAAACTTCCGCAAGCAGCTCACCAAGGATTTCACCCTCTGGGCCGGAGCGTCCACCTGGTACAACAACAACAAAGTCCTCTACGTAGGCGAGCGCCCCAACAAGGTTACCAAAGAGGGCGAAGAGCCTGCGAACGACGACTACTACCTCGAATATTACACCGAGGGGTACCCCACCGGACGTATCACTGGATTTGAGATCGACTACGAGGGTTCCACCGCCGGCAACGGCCTGTTCAATTCGCAGGAAGAAATAGATGCCTGCGGAGTTGACTACTCCCAGCTGGGCGTGGTCCGCCCCGGCGATTTCCGCTACATAGACCGCACCGGTGACGGCGTGCTCAACTACAGGGATATGACCGTGTACAAGTACTCCACCATTCCCCGCCAGTACTTCAACGCGAATCTGGGTTTCAAATGGAAAAACTTTGAGGTAAGCGCCCTGTTCTACGGCGTGACCAAGTACTACCGCCCCATCGGCAACGCCTTCTTCCTGAGCTATCTGAACGACGGCTTCTACTTTGACATGCACGAGAACTGCTGGACAGCCGAGCGCTATGCTGCCGGCGAGACCATCACCCGCCCCGCCCTGAGCATGAGCAGCACCGTGAGCCACGTCACCAACCAGTACAATGTGGTGGACGGCACTTTCCTCAAGCTCAAGAACGTAGAGATTGCCTACAACCTGCCGGAGAAAGTCTCCCGCAAGATGTATGCGCAGGACATCCGCATCGCCCTTCAGGGCCAGAACCTCTACACCTGGGACCGCATGCCCAGCAAGTACATAGACCCCGAAACCGGCTATATCGGCGTTTGGCAGCCTATGCGCGTGTTTAACCTCGCACTCAATATAACATTCTAAAGGGATATATTATGAAAAAGATATACAGACTCATTGCTCTTGCCTTCTCGGCCATCGTAATATTGCCCTCCTGCGCCCAGCTGCTTGAACCGGAGCCTTACGGCCTGGTGGACCTCGACCTTGTATGGACCAAATATAACTATACCGCCAGCCTTGTCGCTACCATAGGCAAAGGCGCCAACTATGAAAACGCCTTCCCCTACTCCGCATACTGCGACGAGGCCGAGAGCGTGCTCGACAAGACAGACAGCGGCTGGTACAGCTGGTACAACAAGGATTTCAACACCCAGTCCTACCTCATGTACGGCGGGTGGTCCGATATCTACAACAACATCCGCACCATCGCCTTCTACCTGACCAACAAGGACAAGATGAGTTTCACCAACATCACCGACCTTGAGAAGGAATTCTGGGATGTGAAGGCTCACTTCTACCGTGCATGGCACTACTTCACGCTGATGAAGCGCTATAGCAAGGCCGTGATTTTCACAGAAGTATATGACCTGAACGAAACCTTCAGCACTGTCCATCCCAACACCACCGAAGAGGTTGCGGACTTCATTATCCAGGAACTGGACGCCTGCCTTGCAGCCACCGAAGACGAGTCTTCTCCCTACACCTTCCGCTGGCATCCCCAGAGCTTCGGCGCCATCAACCGCGGTTTCGCCTGGGTGCTCAAGGCCCGCACGGCAATGTTTGCGGCCAGCCCCCTCTACTATCAGGAAGGCAGCAAATACACCTGGGAATATGCCTATCAGATCAACAAGCAGGCTGTAGAAGAGCTCACCAAACACGGCTACAAGCTCTTTGACCTGGAGCCGGAAGACAACTATGCCTACGGTGTGTATGACTACTACCACATCTTTGATAACGACGCCTCCAGAAGCCGCGACAAAGAGACTATCCTTGGCAACGGCGGCCGCCTTCAGATGTGGAACAACTACGGACTGCCCACCACCAAGGGCCGCGTTTCCTGCGGTATCTGCCCCACCCAGGAGCTGGTGGACTGCTACGAGACCATCGACGGCGAACCTATCCTGGATCTGGCACAGCCCTATCTGGACGCGGAGCACCTGCAGCCCAACTACAACAAGAACAACAAGCTCTA
This sequence comes from uncultured Bacteroidia bacterium, assembly GCA_902767355.1. GTDB lineage: Bacteria > Bacteroidota > Bacteroidia > Bacteroidales > UBA932 > Equibacterium. The sequence continues at coordinate 3,194 of CACXHG010000169.1, read as the reverse complement.
CGACCCCGAGAACCCCTACGCCAACCGCGATCCCCGCTTCTACGGCACAATCTACTACAATGGCGCCCCCCGCTGGTGGCGCAACCCCGACTCGCTGCGCGTAGAGACTTTCGTGGGCGGCAACTGCGGCATCTCCGACGACCCGACCACAAAATACTATACACGCACCGGATACTACATGCGCAAGTACAACTGCGCTTACTCCGACGAAGACGGCAACTATGACGGCCGCGCCCATAACGCGCGTCTGGCCGAGATGTACCTGAATCTGGCCGAATGCGCCTGCGAAGCCGGCCATCTGCAGGACGCCTTCGACTACACCAACCTCGTGCGCGAGCGCGTCGGCATGCCCGCTCTGGATGAGTCCATGAGCCAGGACCAGCTGCGCCTGCGCATCCGCAACGAGCGCCGCGTGGAGCTTGCCCTGGAAGGCAGCTTCCGCTTCGACGACGTGCGCCGCTGGAAGATCATCGACCAGACCGAAGAGCACGTGACCGGCATGCGCATCACCAAGGACAAGACCTCCGGCAAACTCACCTACAAGCGCTTCAGCTTCGGCACCCGCACCAACAAGGGTGACTCCAAGTATCTGCTCTACCCCGTTCCCGACGACGAGGTCCAGAAGATGCTCAAGATCTCCGGCGAGAACTGGCAGAACCCCGGTTGGGACTAAAATAGCGACACTCTATCACATAGAAGCCCGGTTTGCAGCCGGGCTTTTTTGTTGATTGTAAAAAATATTATAAAATTTTTGGTACTTTGTATTGCAAGGTACTAAAAAATATTTATATCTTTGCATCGGAAAGAACCATATATCACAAACCATACAATGAAAAAGACTGTTTCGGCTGCCATAGGCAGCACCAATTTCATCATCGACGAGGATGCTTATTCCCGTCTGGATTCCTACCTCAAGGCCTTCCGCAGCCGTCTGCAGGGCGGTGCTGACAACCAGGAGGTGATGGCCGACCTGGAAAACCGCATCGCAGAGCTGCTCTCTGCCAGTCTGAACGGCGAACGCCGCGTTGTGGACATACGGCTGATAGACGATGTCATCGCCCGCATAGGCATGCCCGACGGCAGCACCTTCACCACCGCTTCCCCGGGCGGCGAAAGCTCCTCTTCCAGCGTTTTCACAGACCCTGCGGTGCACAAATTATTCCGCGATCCTGACCACCGCTCCATAGGCGGCGTGTGCAGCGGCCTGGCTGCTTATTTCAACATCGACGTGACGCTGGTGCGCATAATTTTCTTGCTGCTCCTGCTGGTGATCGGCGGCGGCCTGTGGATATATCTGGTGCTCTGGCTCATTGTGCCCAAGGCCAAGACTCCCACCGAAAAGTGCCAGCTGCGCGGCCTTGAGCCCACATACGACAATCTTTCAAAATTCACCGTAAGTCAATAAGCGTTATGGACAATATCACCGAAAACGTGCGCTCTCAGATGCGCAAAGGGGTGCTCGAATATTGCATCCTGTCGCTGCTGGCCCGGGAGGACGCCTACGCCTCCAGCATCATCTCCCGCCTTAAAGACGTAAATATGATTGTGGTAGAAGGCACGCTTTATCCGCTGCTGATCAGGGAAAAGAACCAGGGCCTGCTGACCTATCGCTGGGAAGAATCTCCCCAGGGTCCGCCGCGCAAATACTACTCCATCACCGACAAGGGCCGCGAGCAGCTGGCCCAGATGGACGAGGCCTGGAAAGAGATTATCGCCACAATAGAAGAAATAAAACGATAGCGTCATGAAACAGACCATACAAGTAAACATCGGCGGCTGCGCCTTTTCCATAGACCAGGAGGCCTATACCCAGGTAGAGCGGTACCTCGACGAGCTGCGCCGCTACTACAACGGCAACCCGGACGCCGCCGAGATCGTGGACGACATAGAAGAGCGCCTGGGCGAGCTGCTGCTGGAGCGCTGCGGCAGCGAGGGAGTGGTGACAGCCCCCGACGTGCGCTATGCAACCGGCATCCTGGGCACCCCCTCCACCTTGGACGGGGGCAGCACCGCCGCAGGCGAAAAGGCCGCAGAACAGCCGCAAAAGCGCCTCTATCGCAATCCGGACGGCAAGGTGATCGCAGGAGTCTGCAACGGCCTGGCCGCATACCTCAACTGGGACGTGACGCTGGTCAGGCTGCTGTTTGCCGGCTTGTTTGCCGCTTCTATGTTTTCAGATGTGCTGGTGGCCGTCATGCCCGTGCTCTACATCCTCTGCTGGATAGCCATGCCCAATGCCGACACCGTGCAGAAACAGTGCGAACTTCGCGGCGAAAGGCTTTCTGCCGCCGGCATCGGGCAGCAATACAGCGCCGGCAAACCCGCCGACAGCCAGCCTTCGGGCCGCATCCTGGGCCGCGTGCTGGGCGTAATCTTCGGTATCACCCTCTTTTTGACAGGTCTCAGCCTGCTGGGCAGCGGGGCCCTGGTGGCCGCCGTGCCGTCCATAGCCAGCCTCAATCCGGATGTTGCAGAAGGCTGGCAGGAATTCCTCTCGGAATTCGGCCTGAGCAATCTGGAGCCCGTCGGCATCACCACGCTGATAGTGCTGGGAATAGTGTTCGCCATACCCTGCATCATTGCCATCTACTACGGCATACTGCTCACCTTCGGCCTCAAATCCCCGAAGTGGCGCCCCGGCCTGATATTACTGATTATCTGGGCTATAGCCCTGGTCGTTCTGATTCCCCTGCTGGCAGTCGATATTGCCTCTATAGTTTCAGCACGGCCATAAAGGCGCTCTGGGGCACCTCTACGTTGCCGACCTGACGCATACGTTTCTTGCCTTGCTTCTGTTTTTCCAGAAGCTTGCGCTTACGGGTGATGTCGCCGCCATAACACTTGGCGGTGACATCTTTTCTTACCTGCTTCACCGTCTCGCGGGCAATGATCTTGGCGCCGATGGCGGCCTGGATGGCGATGTCGAACTGCTGGCGCGGGATGAGGTCCTTGAGCTTCTCGCAGATGCGGCGGCCGAACTCGTAGGCGTGGTCGCGGTGGATCAGGCTGGAGAGGGCATCGACCTGCTCGCCGTTCAGGAGGATGTCCAGTTTGACCAGGTCGGCCTGCCGGTAGCCTATCACGTGATAGTCAAACGAGGCGTAGCCCTTGGAGATGGACTTGAGCCTGTCGTAGAAGTCGAACACAATCTCCGCCAGCGGCATATCGTAGTTGAGCTCCACGCGGTCGGCGGT
>CACXHG010000168.1 GCA_902767355.1 uncultured Bacteroidia bacterium | reverse complement strand
CTTGGAGGCCAGGGTGGCCCGGTCCGAAGAGTTGGTGATGAAGCCCAGCTCCACCAGCACGGACGGCATGGTGGTGCGCCAGAGCACCAGCAGTCCGCCCTGTTTGATGCCGCGGTTGGTCGGGATGGGGCCCTTGTGCAGTTCTTTCTGGCACAGTTCGGCAAATATCAGGCTCTGCTCGAAATATGCATTCTGCATCAGGTTGAAGAAAATGTAGCTCTCGGTGTCGTTGGGGTCGAAGCCCTGGTATTTGGTGCTGTAGTCGTCTTCCAGCAGGATCACCGCATTCTCCCTCTTGCACACCTCCATGTTGGCGGCGTTCTTGTTCATACCCATCACGAAAGTCTCGCAGCCCGAGGGGGCCTTGCTGGTCTTGGGCACCGAATTGCAGTGCACCGATATAAAGAGGTCCGCGTGGTTCTTGTTGGCGATGTCGGCGCGCTTGTCCAGCGGGATAAACACGTCCTTGTCGCGGGTATAGACGACTTTCACGTCGGGATAAGCCTTTTTGATGCGCCCGCCCAGCCGGAGCGCCACGTCCAGCACTACATTTTTTTCTTTGAGCTCGCCGTCGAGCGAGATGGCTCCGGAGTCGTGGCCGCCGTGCCCTGGGTCTATCACGACCGTGCGCAGCTTGACGCCGCTGCCCTGGGCCAAGGCGCAGCAAAGCGGCAGCAAAAGTGCAAAAACAGCTGTCAGGAACCTTTTATGAGCGGAAATCGGCATATAAGTTGTAAAAAGACGGTAAAATCTGTATTTTTGCGATTTGCAAATATAATATATTTGACTGTCAGATACTCCAGGTGAGTCGAACGAAATACATATCGGTACTGCTGTTTTTTCTGATGCGGACCCTTTTTGCAGGTGCGCAGGCGGCGGATACCCTGTCTTTGCCCGCGCTCAGGGACACTGTCCTTGCGGCGCCGCTCGATTCCCTGGCCCTCGCAGGGCAGGATTCCCTCTCCAAAGCCGGCGCCGATTCCCTTGCGGCCAGGCCCAAGAGCGCGCTGCAGCGCCCGGCATTCTCCGCGGCCAAGGACTCCGTGATAGAAGATTTTACCGGCGGCCGCCGCGTGATATATTATTACGGTGACGTTTCGGTCAAGTACGGCAAGACGGAAATCACGGCCGACTACATGGCATACGATCTCGACAACAACATCGTATATGCCCGTGGCACAAAAGATTACGAGAACAAGTGGAAGGGCCAGCCGGTGCTCAAGGACGGCAAGGCGGAGTATAAGATGGAGGAGATCTATTACAGTTTCGACACCCGCAAGGCCCGCATCAAAAACATGATCACCAACCAGCAGGAGGGCGAGCTCAGGGGCGAGAAACTCAAGATGCTGGACGACCAGTCGGTGAATATCTCCGGCGGCAAATATACAGTCTGCAACGCGGAGCATCCGCACTATTACCTGCAGATGACCGCAGCCAAGATCATCACTCAACCCTCTCAGCACACCGTTTTCGGGCCGGCATATCTGGTGGTGGAAGATGTGCCGCTGCCGCTGGCGCTGCCCTTCGGTTTTGTGCCGCAGATGCCCGACCGTGCCAGCGGTATAATGATGCCCACCTACGGCGAGGAGAAGACCCGTGGCCTGTACCTGCGCGACCTGGGCTACTATGTGGTGATTAACGACCATATAGATGTCTCGCTCACGGGCGATATCTACAGCTACGGCTCGTGGGCCGTGGAGCTGACTTCCAGATATAAGAAGCGCTATGCGTATTCCGGCGACCTGAATGTGACCTATTCCGTGGACAAGACGGGGGAGAAGGGGACATCCAGCTACAACGAGTCCACCAACTTCGGCGTGAAATGGTCTCACGCTCAGGATTCCAAGGCCCGGCCGGGAACCACCTTCCGCGCTTCGGTGAACTTCTCCAGCCCTTCGAACAACCGCTATAACTCTACCAGCGTGTCCGAGGCGGTTCAGAGCCAGACGTCGTCTTCCATCTCGTATTCCAAGAACCTGGGCTTCGGAAACTTCTCCGTGAACCTGCTGCACAGCCAGAATACCAAGGACAGTTCTTACGTGTTCACGCTGCCTAACTTCAGCTTCAGCGTGAACCGCTTCTACCCCTTCAAGCGCAAGGTCCGCGTGGGCAAGGAGCGCTTCTACGAGCAGATATCGCTCAGCTACAGCACTTCTTTCCAGAACAAGATCAACTTCAAGGCCAGCGAGTTCATGCAGGAGGGTTTCATAGACAAGTTCAACAACGGCATGAACCACAAGGTCACCATAGGCCTGCCTTCTTTCACCCTGCTCAAGTATCTGAACTTCTCTCCCGGCGTGAACTACGGTGCCAACATGTATTTCCGCACCACGAGCCAGGTTTACAACTCCGAGACGGACAAGGTGGAAGAGGTCAAGTCCAAGCAGTTCTCTACGCTCGGCATCTCGCAGACCTATTCGGCCTCCATATCGATGAGCACCCGTATCTACGGTCTGTTCCAGTTCAACCCCAAGGGCAATCTGCAGGCCATCAGGCACATGATAACCCCGTCGTTCAGCCTGTCGTTCCAGCCCGAGCTGGGCACGGCGGCCAACGGCTGGCGCACGCTCTCTTACCTGAACAGCAAGGGCGAGCAGGTAGAGAAAGAGTATAACATCTATGCCGGCCAGCTCAACAGCCCTCCCGGCAAGGGCAAGAGCGGCAGCCTGAGCTTCTCTTTCGGCAACAACCTGGAGGCCAAGGTAAAGGACAAGAAGGACACCACCGGCGTTGGCACCAAGAAGATAAAGCTGATAGACCAGCTCAATATAGGCGGCTCCTACAATTTCATGGCCGATTCGCTGAGGCTGTCCATGATTTCCATCAGCGGTAGCACCACCGTCTTCGGCAAGGTCGGCATCAACGGCAACCTGAGCCTCGACCCCTACGACGTGAACGAGCGCGGCCAGCGCTGCAACAAGTTCCTCATCTCTACCAAGCATCGCCTGGCCCGCATCACCAATGCGTCCGCGTCCATGTCCTATTCCCTCAACGGCAAGGGCACGATAAACGGCAACGACGGCCGCAAGGAGGCCACCGGCACCGGCTCTGAGACAGAGTATTACAGGGTCTATTATCACCCGCTCACCGGCGAATACATCCCCGGCGGCTGGCTATACTATCTCAATCCGGAAATTCCGTGGAGCCTGAGCTTCAGCGTGAACATGTCCTACAGCGGCTCTTACAGCTACACCAACAATCAACTGCAGAAGGTGGACAGGTGGACGCGCACCGCGACCATGAGCGGGCAGCTGCGGCTCACCAAAAAGCTCAATTTCTCGCTCAATACGGGTTTCGACCTGAGCAATTTCTCCATGACGACTTCGCAGCTGAGCGCGACCTACGACCTGCACTGCTTCAATATCAGCGTTTCATGGGTGCCTACGGGCAAATGGCAGAGCTACGGCTTCCGCATCGCTGCCAACTCATCTACGCTCAGCAGCCTGCTCAAATACGACAAGTCCTCCAGCTTCTGGGATAAATAAACGAGTAAAATCTTCAGTCATGAAACATATCATCGCCCCTTCGGTACTTTCTGCAGATTTCGGCAATCTTGAGCGCGACATCAAGATGCTCAACGCCTCCGAGTGCGCCTGGCTGCACCTGGACATCATGGACGGCGTGTTCGTGCCCAATATCTCGTTCGGCTTCCCGGTTGTGGAGCGCATAGCCAAAGTCAGCACCAAGCCGCTGGACGTCCACCTTATGATTGTCAACCCTGACAATTACATCAAAAGGTTCGCCGAGCTGGGAGTGACTTATCTGACCGTGCATCTCGAGGCCTGCACGCATCTGGACCGCACCATAGCGGCTATCCACGAGTGCGGCATGAAGGCCGGGGTGGCCGTGAACCCTCACACCAATGTCTGCCTGCTGGAAGACGTGCTGGACAAGATAGACCTGGCTCTGATAATGTCTGTCAATCCGGGTTTCGGAGGGCAGAAGTTCATCCCCCAGGCCGTGAACAAGGTCCGCAAGCTCAGAAAGATGATAGAAGACTGCGGCAGCCGCTGCCTTATCGAGATAGACGGCGGCATAGGCGAGGGCAATGTGGCCATGCTGGCCGCCTCCGGCGTGGACGCTTTCGTGGCCGGCAGCTCTGTGTTCGGTTCGGCCGACCCGCTCAAGACAATCTCAATTCTCGCGAACGCCTAATAGACGATTTCTTTGAAGGCGAAGCGCCCTGTGCCGCCGTCGTCAAATTCCACCTCCATCATTCCGTCCGAAGCCACGTTGCGGATAGTGGCGCGGCGCCGCTCGCCGCTGGCTGCAATGGTGAAAACATGGGGCGTATCTTTGAGATAAAGCCGCTTCAGATATTCGCCGGCAGTCTGCGGCCCGATGTTGCTGTATTCATTGAGAATGCAGCGCAGAAGTTCTTCTAATTCAGTGTCTATAACATAGCTGTTTCCGGTGAGCGTTTTGACCGAAACGGGGTTCGGGACGCTGCTCGGAAACTCGGTCTGGTTCAGGTTGAGGCCCACTCCCACGATGCTGCTTTTCATCATCTTCGGGCCTATGGTGTTTTCTATCAGTATGCCGCAGATTTTCCGGTCTTGGACATAGATATCGTTGGGCCATTTGACGCTGGCGCGGATGCCTTTGCCCGCCAGATAGCCGCACACGCCCAGGGCTACCGCCTGCGAAATGGCAAACTGCGCGGCAGCGGCGATGTGGACGGGCTCCAGATAGATGGAGAAGGTGAGGTTCTCTCCCGGGGCGCTGCTCCAAGAGTTTCCCTTCTGCCCGCGGCCGGCGCTCTGGGTGCGGGCGGCCCAGACTTCGCAGTCCGAGAGGCTTTCCCTGGAGGCGGCCATCGCCGAATTTGTGGAATCGATTGTGTTAAACCATTTAATTTTCATAAATTCGCAGGTTAATCTTTTCAACGCAAAATAACTCATAATTTATGAATAACGAAACGCAGAAAACCGAAATCGAAGTGATAGCGCAGGCTATGCTTGACAAAAAAGCCAAAAACGTAGTTGCGATGGACCTGACCGCCATCGGCACCGCTATCTGCGACCATTTCGTGATCTGCAATGCCGACAGCACGACACAGGTCGTGGCCATAAGCGACAATGTGGTGGAGCAGATGTGGGACAAGTGCAAGCAGGATCCCATACGCAGCCAGGGTCGCGAAAATGCCTTCTGGGTAATCTTGGACTATGGCGACATAGTGGTGCATGTGTTCCAGACCGAGTACCGCGATTTCTACCGCCTCGAAGATCTTTGGTCCGATGCTGAAAAAATCAATTTTGAAGACGATGAGCAATAATAACAACCCCAATAACGGCAATACCAACGGCGGCAACAAACCCGGCCGCTTCCCGTTTGGCGGCATGCAGGGCGGCGGTCGTCCGCGCTGGATAGTTTTTTTGGTTTACGCCCTTCTGCTGGGCGGGCTGGTGATGCTGCTCACTACCAACGGCGGCGCCCGTCCGGTCAAAAAGGAATGGTTCGAGGTGCGCGACGAGATTCTGCCGACCGGCAGCGTGTCCAAGCTCGTGTATATACGCAACGCCAACCGCGGCGAAGTCTATATCAAGCCTGCCGCCGCAGAGCGCTACAAGAATTATTTCCAGGAAGGCAGCCAGCCCAAGAACGGGCCGTACTTCTATTTTCTGGTGTCCGACAGCTTCAATGCAGAAACTGAGTTTGACACTGTGCTGCAGCAGCTTCCGGAGCTGGACCGCTTCGAGGTGGTGATGGAAGAGCGCACCAGCGGCTGGGCCAATGTCATGGATTGGATATGGATTATCCTGATGCTGGTCTTCTTCATCATGCTGTTCGCCATGCCCATGCGCGGCATGGGCGGCGGTATGGGCGGCGGCATTTTCAATGTCGGCAAGTCCCAGGCCAGGCTCATAGACAAGGACAAGCAGGACGAGAGCAGTAAGGTCACATTCAAGGATGTGGCCGGCCTGGAAGAGGCCAAGGTAGAGGTGATGGAGATCGTGGATTTTCTGAAGAATCCCAAGAAATACACCACCCTGGGCGGCAAGATCCCCAAAGGCGCCCTGCTGGTGGGCCCTCCCGGCACCGGCAAGACCCTGCTGGCCAAGGCCGTGGCAGGCGAGGCAAACGTGCCGTTCTTCTCCATTTCCGGCTCTGACTTCGTGGAGATGTTCGTGGGCGTGGGCGCATCCCGCGTGCGCGACCTGTTCCGCCAGGCAAAGGAGAAGGCACCCTGCATCGTGTTCATAGACGAGATAGACGCCGTAGGCCGCTCCCGCAGCAAGAATATCGGTTTCTCTTCTAACGACGAGCGCGAGAATACCCTCAACCAGTTGCTCACCGAGATGGACGGCTTCGACTCCAATTCGGGCGTGATAGTGCTGGCTGCGACCAATCGTGCCGACGTGCTGGACAGCGCGCTGATGCGTGCCGGCCGCTTTGATCGCCAGATCCACGTGGACCTGCCGGAGCTCAAGGAGCGCCTGGAGATATTCAAGGTCCACCTGCGCAAGATCAAGCTTGAACCGGGCTTCAGCATCGATTTCCTGGCCAAGCAGACCCCCGGTTTCTCGGGAGCCGACATCGCCAATGTCTGCAACGAGGCGGCGCTGATTGCCGCCCGCCACAATAAGTCTTATGTCCAGAAGCAGGACTTCCTGGATGCCATAGACCGCATCGTGGGCGGTCTGGAGCGCAAGAGCAAGATAATCACTGCCGACGAGAAGCGCACCATAGCCCATCATGAGGCCGGCCACGCCACCGTGAGCTGGATACTGCCGCACGCCAATCCTCTGCTCAAAGTGACCATAATCCCCCGCGGACAGGCTCTCGGCGCCGCATGGTACCTGCCGGAAGAGCGCCAGCTCACCACCCGCGAGCAGCTCATGGACGAGATGGCGGCCACTATCGGCGGCCGCGTGGCGGAGCAGCTGGTCAACGGCGAGATATCTACCGGCGCCCTCAACGACCTCGAGAAGCTCACCCGCCAGGCCTATGCCATGGTCACATATTTCGGCATGAGCGACAAGATAGGCAACGTGTCTTACTACGACTCCACCGGCCGCAGCGAGATGGGCTTCACCAAGCCGTACAGCGAAAAGACCGCAGAAGAGATTGACCTCGAGGTCAAGAAGCTCATAGACCAGGCCTACGCCACGGCCAACCGTGTGCTGAGCGAGCATCGCGAGGGCTTCGAAGCCCTGGCGGCCCTGCTGCTGGAGCGCGAGGTAATCTTCTCGGAAGATGTGGAGCGCATACTCGGCCCCCGCAAGGGTGGCGTGAATCCCAACGCCCTCCTGCAAGAAGAGCCCGAAAAGCCGCAGGAGCTCCCTTCTGAAACTTCAGAGCCGGAAGAAGAGCCGATAGAGTTTGCCCAGGAAAGTGCAGAGGATGCGCCTGCGTCCGAGGCAGGGAGTGAGTCCGAGGCCGAAAAGCCTTCCAAACCCCGCCGCCGGCCGCAGAAGAAGGCAGAAGAGACAGAAGACACCGCTGGCGATACACCCACATTGTTCTAGGAATATGGCTGCTGATTCACTGCTTAAAAGATGCCTCGGCGCCGTGTTGCTGGTGGTGGTGCTCATAGGGGCGCTGCTGCTGCATCCGCTCTGCTACGCCGCCGTGTTTTCCTTTGGACTGGCGGTGATGATGTGCGAATTCTATTCGATGTCCATAGGCAAGGGGAAGCATGTCCTGACCCGTTGCCTGGCCATCTTTCTTGCCGTGGCGGTTTTTGCCGTGGGCTTCTTTGTCCATGGCGGCAAGCTGCAGCCCAAGATGTTTCTGGCATGTTTCCCCCTGCTGCTGATATTGCTCATCGCCATAGTGCTCGACAAGGAAGAGCGCATAGAAAAACTCACGGCGCAGGATATCTGTTTCCCGCTGGTTTATCTGCTGCCCTCGTTCATGGTCTCGCAGCTGCTGATGTTCGACGCTGAAGGGGCTTATACTCCATACCTTTTCATCGCCGTCATGCTTCTGGTGTGGGCCTCCGACGTGGGGGCTTACGCGGTCGGGATGACCTTCGGGCAGAAGTCCGGCAGCCGCAAGTTGGCGCCGCACATTTCTCCCAACAAGTCCTGGGCGGGGATGGCCGGCAGCCTGCTTTTCTGCCTGGCAACTGCGGCAGGGATTTATTTCGTGCATTCATTCGGCATCGCTTTGTGGCAGTGGCTTGTAGCCGCACTGATGGTGTCTGTTTTCGGCATTTTCGGCGACCTGTTCGAATCGCTTATCAAACGCCATTATAATTTCAAGGACTCGGGCTCTATTATCATAGGCCACGGCGGGCTGCTGGACCGTTTCGACGCAGCGCTTTTCGCCATTCCGGCCGTGGCGGTCCTGTTTGTCCTGCTTGGCGTAATATAAACTCGTGTGCTTATGAAAATTCATAGCGAAGGGAGGCCTTTTATTCTGATAAACACGGCGGTATGGATTATTGTCGCCATTGCTGTGTGCGTATTTTCTTCTTCAGACATCCTCAAGGCGCTGGTGGCAGTGGCCGCCCTGTTTCTGATAGGGGTGGTGATATTCTTTTTCCGCACGCCGGTGCGCAAGGTCATCGATGATCCTTCCCTGGTGGGCTCTCCCGCCGACGGCAAGGTGGTGGAGGTGGACAAGGTGTTTGTCAAAGAGTATTTCGGCTGCGAATGTACCCGCATCTCCATTTTCCTGAACCTTTTCAACGTGCATATCACCTGGTTCCCGACCGGGGGCGAGGTGACATACTGCAAGTATTATCCCGGCGCCCACACCTTCGCCTTTCTGCCCAAGTCATCTGAGAAAAACGAACACACGTCCATAGTTGTCAAAGACGAAAATGGCCGCGAGGTGATGTTCCGCCAGATCGCGGGCATAGTGGCCCGCAGGGTGGTCTGCTACACCCATCAGGGTGACAAGGCCCGGCAGGCCGGCGAGGCGGGCTTTATCAAGTTCGGCTCCCGCCTGACGGTTTTAATCCCCGGCGATGTGGAGCCGCTGGTCAAAGTGGGCGACAAGGTAAAGGGCAGCGTTTCGGCATTGGCGCGTTTGAAGTAGGAGGTTTTTGGAATGATACCTGTCGAGTTAGGAACAGAAAAAATTGGCAAGCTTTTAAGGCAATATGCAACTCCCGCCATTGTGGCGATGCTGGCATCGTCGCTCTACAATATGGTGGACAGCATTTTCATCGGGCAGGGCGTCGGTCCGCTGGCCATCAGCGGTCTGGCGGTGACCTTCCCGCTGATGAACATAGCGGTGGCCTTCGGCACCCTGGTGGGCGTGGGCGCCGCGACCCTCATCTCCATACTGCTGGGCCAGCAGGACTACAAGATGGCCAACCGCGTGCTTGGCAACGTGGTGATTCTCAATGTGGTAATCAGCGCCGTGGTAACGGCTCTGTCGCTGATTTTTATGGATCCGATCCTATAT